>NZ_JBHSQJ010000152.1:11673-19902 GCF_042658505.1 Streptacidiphilus monticola
CCGACCTGGCCGACGCCGCCGAGCGGATGCTCGCGCGCGGCGGAGCGGCCGAGGCCGCCGCCGCCTTCCGGCGCGCGGCCGAACTGAGCCCCAAGGCGGAGCACCGGGCCGCGCGGCTGAACCGCTCAGCGTTCGCCGCCAGCAAGGGCGGCCTGATCGACAGCGCCGACCAGGCCCTGCGCCCCGGTTCCGTCGACTCCCTGGCGGGCGCGACCGCAGCCGCCTTCGTCCTGCTCTACCGCGACGGCGACATCAACGGCGTCTTCCGCACCCTGGTGCCCGCACTGGAGCAGGCGGCCGCGCACCCGGACCCGGCGGCCGACCCCGGCGCCTTCGACGACGCCTTCTACATGCTCCTCAACTGCGCGGTCTGGGCGGGGCAGGAGGAGCTCTGGCCCTCGGTGCGAACCTGGCTCGACCACGTGTCCCCCACCGCCCGGATGTGCTTCGACGCCGTCGCCGACCCGGCGCGCACCGCACACGGCGTGCGGCAGCGGCTGGACCGCGAGACGGCCGAGCTGCGGCCCGACTCCCCCTGCTGGCGCATCGACTGGCTCATCTACACCAGCCTGTACATCGACTGCTACGGCTTCTACGACGGAGCCTGGCGAACCCAGCTCGGGAGCGCGTTCGACAGCAACCGCTTCACCCAGCTCGCCCGCTCCCACGACGCCTTCCTGCGCGGCGAGTGGGACCGGGCGAAGGCCGTCGCCGAGGAGGGCGCCCGCGCCTGCTCGGAGCAGGACAACCAGTTCAGCCAGGCGCTGTTCACCTATGTGACGGCAGCGGTGGCGGCGGGCCGCGGTGACGAGGAGACACTGGGCCGCTGCAACGAGGCGATCCTGTCGTGGGCCGGGCCGCGCCGACTGAACCTGCTGCTGGCCACCGTGCAAGAGACGCGGGCCCGGGCCGCCGTCGGACGGGGCGACTTCGAGGAGGCGTACCAGCAGGCCGCGGCGCTCACACCGCCGGGGAGGTTCCCGGCACACTTCCCGCACCTGCAACGGGTGTTCCTCGACCTGGTGGAGTCGGCGATGCGCACCGGGCGGGAGCCGGAGGCGCGGGCCCATGTCGACGCGGCCCGGCGGACGCGGATGGGCGAGATCTCCCCGCACCACCGGCTGCTGCTCGAGTCGGCAGCGGCCCTGGTCGCGCCGGACGCGGAAGCGGGTCCCGTGTTCGAGGCCGCGCTGGCCTTGCCCGACGCCTCCTCCTGGGGCTGGGAGTACGCGCGGCTGCAGCTCCTGTACGGCGAGTGGCTGCGCCGACGACGTGAACACACCGCCGCACGCAGGCACTTGAGCGCTGCCGCGGAGACCTTCGACCGGCTGGGTGCCGCCGTGTGGGCGCAGCGTGCCCGTCAGGAACTGCGAGCGGCGGGCGTGGCGGTGCGCGTGCCGAGCGGGACGGCGCTGGTGACGATGAGCGCACAGGAGCGCCGGATCGCCGAGCTGGCGGCGACCGGGCTCTCCAACAAGGAGATCGGTCAGCAGCTCAACATCTCCCCGCGCACCGCCGGCGCGCACCTGTACCGGGTCTTCCCCAAGCTCGGGGTGACCACCCGAGCGGCCTTGCGGGACGCGTTGCGCGACCTGGAGGACGACACGCACCTGGTGTCCTGAAGCCTCTCTGGCGCGTCAAGGCAGTGGCTGACCTCCTGCGAGCGACGTCCTGCGGATGCCGGAACAGATGGGGCCGCGCGCCGCCTCCGGGGTCTGCGGGCCGCGGAGGAGCAACAAGTCCTCCGCGGTGTTGACGGCGCTTGAGTACCGTCTCCCGGGTCCGCCGCGACGGCGCGGGCAGCCCTGACAGGCCCCCCCGGCGAGCTCCCCACCGCCACCAGCGCGTTGAGCAACTGGGGCACGGCTGGGCGAGGCCCAGGCGGCCGTCACCAGTACGGAGCGGACGCCGTCAGGCGCGCGCCGGGGTCAGGGCGAGGTACTGGTGGACGGACCGGACCGCGCTCGCGCCTTCGCCGACCGCGGCGGCGACCCGCTTCATCGAGTCCGCTCGGACATCCCCGACGGCGAAGACGCCAGGCAGGCTTGTCTCGTATGGGAGCGGAGCGCGCTCCGCCCCGGTCCAGGCGCCGCCGTCCGCGTCCGCCGTGAGTTGACGGTCGGTCAGCAGGAACCCGGCCGCGTCCCGGGCCGTTTCGGGCAGCCACGAGGTGGCCGGCCTGGCCCCGATGAAGCAGAACAGGCCTTTGCAGGGCAGTGGCTGCGCCGCGACGACACCCGCGGTGGCGAGCGTGACAGCCTCCAGGTCATGCGTGCCGTGCAGTTCGGCGACCTCCGTGCGCAGCCGCACGGTGATCCGCGGGTCGGCCTCGACGCGGTCGACCAGGTAGGCGGACATGCGTGCGCCCAGCTCCCCGCCGCGCACGACGAGGTCCACGGACGAGGCGTACCGGGCCAGGTGCAGGGCGGCCTGGCCCGCCGAGTTGGCACCGCCGACGACGACCACCGGCCGGCCCTGGACCGCCTGGGCCTCCAGGTCGGTGGCGGCGTAGTAGATGCCACGGCCTGTCAGCTCCCGCCAGCCGGCCAGAGGCAGCGCGCGGTACTCCGCACCGGTCGCCACGATCACGCAGCGGCTTCGGATCCGGGTGCCGTCGGCCAGCGAGAGCACGTGCTCGCCCGCTCCGGAGTCCAGACCGCTGACCCGGCAGGGACTGGCGATGCGCACCCCGAACTTCAGCGCCTGCACCGCCGCGCGGGCGGCCAGGTCGGCTCCGCTGACGCCGAAGGGGAACCCGAGGTAGTTCTCGATCCGGGCACTTGTCGCGGCCTGTCCCCCGGTGGCCACGGCGTCGAGCAGCACGGTCCGCAGTCCTTCCGAGGCGCCGTAGACGGCCGCCGCCAAACCCCCCGGACCGGCACCGACGACCGCGAGGTCCACCAGCTCTTCGTCGGGCTCGCCATAGGTGAGGTTGAGGTGGTCCCCCAGCAGGGCCGGGGTCACCTGGCGCAGCACCGTCCGTCCCAGCACCGCGGCGGGAAGGTCGTCCGCGGTCAGCGTCGCGGTGTGCGGGTCCTCGGCGGGTGCGGTGTGCCATTGGAAGGGCAGGCCCTGCCGTGCCAGGTAGGTGCGCAGCGCCATCCCTGTGGCGGAGGCGGGGTCACCGACGAGGTGCAGTGGCTGGCCGCCCCCGTAACGCAGCAGCCTGCGCCGGGCGAGGAAGGCCCGCAGGAACACGTCGGACAGCTCCACCTCCTGGGCCATCAGTCTGCGGAAGCCGTCGGCGGACAGGCGGTACACCGTGCCGGCGGTCGCCACCCATACCGCCAGGGCCCGTCGCTGGCCGGTGAGGTGGTTGAGCTCGCCGGCGAACTGGCCCGGTCCGTACCGCATGAACGTCTGCGCCGGGAACTCGTCGGCCGGGGTGCGCAGCGCCTCCAGGGTGGCGGTCTCGCAGACCAGGAGGTCCCCCGAGGGGTCGCCGATGTCGAACAGCACGTCCCCTGCCTGCACCTGTTCCAGGCACCCGTAGCGGGCCGCGGCCGACAGTTCGGCGACGGTGAGGCGGGGCATCGCGGCAGCGATCAGTTCCTGCTGCCCGGTGCCGATCTCCGGGAAGGCCGAGGTCGGATCGCCCACGGGATCCGGCGTGGGCGTGCGTGGTCGTTCCAAGGCTGGTCCTTCGGTGGTTTCCGACGGCCGGACGGCCGTCGCCCGGCCAGCGTGCGCCCCCGAAGCTGGCTGCCGCATCGGTCGAGCGACTGCACGATGACCCAGCTGCGCGGGAGCGCCCCGCCTGGTTCACCGCGCCGGCGGCAGCCGCAGGCGGCGCACCACGGCGTCCCAGTCGATCAACTGCCCCTCGCATCCGGCCGGCACCGCGAGGTACGTACGGTCGAGCCAGGCGCGCAGGACCAGCAAATCGACGACGAACGTCGCCTCGGTGGCGCCGCGCCGCAGCCGGATCCGGACCGACGGGCCGCCCGGGCCCGTGATGTCCGGCCGGACGCTGACGTCACCCTCCCCGCTGCGGTGCCGCAGACCGGACCGCAGCAGTTCCCGCGCGACGTACCAGGTCACCGACCGGCCGGGCGCGACGACGAGGGTCATCGCGAGGGCGAAGGGGTCCGCGCTGGAGTAGCCGAAGCGGCAGGTGAGCCCGCCCCAGGCAGGGGCCGGATCGAGCCTGGCCCAGGTGGTGAGTTCGAGAGTCACCGGGGGCACGTCGACCTGACGGTCCGTCTCTTGCTCGTCCGCGTACATGAATTCCGTCCTCGTCGCAGGTCGCCACCGGTCCTGAAGCAGGGGCCGGGAAGGGGCACCCGGCCGCCACCACACCGCGGCACGCGGGCCCCCTGATCCCAGCCTGCGGAGCGGCGCGGCACCGCAGCATCCGCCGACCGACTACGCCCCGACCGCTGTCCGCCTCTGCGCGCGACCCACACCGTGACGCGTCGGTCACGCAGAACGACGCACCGGAGCACGGGCCCCGCGAATCCGGCCAACGCGGCACTGCGCGGTGGCAGCACCGATCGGACCGAGCGCCAAACTCGGCCGCTGCCAGGTCGGTTGACCGATGTCCCCAGGCACGCCGGAAGAGGCGGGACGCCGCCCGGGTGTCGTCCGCGCGCCGGCGCACCGGGACCCCCGTGCGATCGCCACCGTGCACACCGCCTGGGAGCGCGGCCTGAGCTGGGCGGTGGTCGCCACGGGCGACCACCGTCGTCACAGCCGTCGCAGTCGTCACGCTCGCCTCGCCTCTGCGCCGCGGGCCTGACGTCGCTGATGCGTAGGGCACCCTCAACTGCCGGTGGCCGACGGGGATTCCCCATCGGCCACCGGCAGCGGTGCTGTGCTGTGCCTACTTGGCCAGGAACGCCAGCAGCACGGCGTTGACCTCCTCGGCATGCGTCCACAGCAGCCCGTGCGGTGCCCCCTCGATCTCCACATACTCCGCCGAGGGCAGCGCCCGGTGGAACGGGCGCCCCGTGGAGTCGATCGGGAGGATCCGGTCCCCGGTCCCGTGGACGATGAGGGACGGAACATCGATCTTCGGGATATCGGCCCGGAAGTCGGTGAACCACGTCAGCGGCGCGGCCCACGCGGCGTATGAACCACCGGACACGGCCACGTCCCAGCTGTTGCGGACGGCCTCAGCACTGATCCGGGTGCCCAGGTTCTCGTCGAGGTTGTAGAAGTCCTCGTAGAACGAGGTGTAGTAGGCATAGCGGTCGGCCTTCGCAGTGTCCGAGATGCCCTGGAAGAACTCCAGCGTCCCCGCTCCCTCCGGGTTGTCGTCCGTCTTCAGCAGGTAGGGCTCCAGCGACGCCAGGAAAGCGGCCTTGGCGACCCTGCCGCTCCCGTAGGTGCCGAGGTAGCGCCCGACCTCCCCGGTCCCCATCGAGAAGCCGACCAGCACGGCGTCACGCAGGTCGAGCTGCTCCAGGACGGCGTGCAGGTCGGCTGCGAAAGTGTCGTAGTCGTAGCCCACGCTGGGCTGGCTCGACCGGCCGAAGCCACGCCGGTCGTACGTGACGACCCGGTAGCCCGCCGCCAGCAGCGCGTGGCTCTGCTTCTCCCAGGAGTGCCCGCTCAGCGGGAAACCGTGGATGAGGACGACGGGCTGACCGGTCCCGTGGTCCTCGTAGTACAGGTTGATGTCGGTGGAGTTCTCCTCGCCGACCTTGATGTACGACATAGCTTTCCCTTCGCCGTGGGCGGTCCGCCCGGGCCGGCTGTTGCACCGGCCCGTATCGAGTCTTGGCGGGGACGCCCGCGCGGCCATCAGTACATCGACTTACGTCCGCACCTTTCCCTAGGCACGGTCGGCTGCATGGGGGACGGCCGACGGCATGACAACCCGTTCCAGTCGCTTCGGGGTCACCCCGCAGTCACCCGCCCGATGTCCGGCGGGTCGTGCCACTCCCAGGCTGGGCTGGACCGCAGGGAGGACGACGACCGAGGAGGACCACATGGCTGTGATACGTGTGAAGCCCCGCTGGGAGCTGTGGGAGTGGCAGTCCGAGGCGGCCTGCAAAGGCATGGACAGCAGCATCTTCTTCTCCCCTCCGGGGGAACGTGGCAACGCCCGCCGGGAGCGGGAGCGGCTCGCCCAGCAGGTCTGCGGCGGCTGCCCGGTCAAGGCCCGCTGCGCGAGCTTCGCGACGGCCTGCCAGGAGTCCTACGGCATCTGGGGCGGCCTGACTGAGCGCGACCGCGGCTTCGCGCCCGACCGAACATGACCGTCCCGCCCTGAACCTCCCCGGCGGGATTCCCGCTTCGTAAGGACGTCAGTTGCGGTGGCTTCCGCCCGGCCGCACCCGTGGCGAGGGCAAGGGCAAGCCCTTCGGTCTCAGCCATACCCCCGCTTCACACGGTCTAAGTCACTTGACCATGCCGGCCGCCGAACGGAAGGCCGCTCAACCGTGGTCATCCGACCGATGCAGGCGGCGCCCGCGCCAGGCCACCGTGGTGCTCGAACCAACTCACGAGGAGAGCGAGATGACCACCCTCACCCAGAACGCAGGGGCGGCGTACGCGGCCAACCGCACCATCGACGTGGCAGGCGACACCTTCACCTACCGTCGGTTCGGCACCTCGTCGGCCACGCTGCCGCCCCTGGTCCTGCTCCAGCACTTCCGCGGGAACCTCGACTACTGGGACCCCGCCCTGCTCGACGTGCTCGCGGCCGACCGCGAGGTCGTCACCGTCGACCTGCGCGGCGTCGGAGGATCCACCGGCACCACCCCCGACACCGTCAGCGAGATGGCCCGCGACGCCCTACGGTTCATCGACGCCCTCGGGCTCGCCGCGGTCGACCTGCTCGGCTTCTCGCTTGGCGGCCACATCGCCCAGGAGATCGCCCTGGTGCGTCCGCGTCTGCCGCGCCGGCTCGTGCTGGCCGGCACAGCCCCGCAGGGCGCGCCCGATCTGCACCGCTGGTCCGACGACGTCTACAGCTACGCCTGCGGCGACGTGACCACCGCGGACGACTTCCTCGCGCTGTTCTTCACCGGCTCCGAGGAAAGCACCCGGCGCGGCTGGGAGTACCTCGCGCGCACTCAGGCACGTACCGCCGACCGTGACGCCGAGACCACGCTTGCCTGCCGCGACGCCCAGTACCAGGCACTCATGACCTGGGGGATCCCGGAATCGGCGAAGCTGGAGCGCCTGTCGGCGATCACCCAGCCCACCCTCGTCGCCAACGGCGACAACGACACCATGATGTCGACCAAGAACAGCTACCTGCTGGCAGAGAAGATCCGCGGCGCGCAGATCCGCATCTACCCCGACGCCGGACACGGCTTCCTCGACCAGTACCCGGTCGAGTTCGGGCACCACATCCGTCACTTCCTCGGCCGTTAGGAGAAACCCATGACCGGCCTTCTCGACAGGACACTTCAGGCCTACGGCGGCTACGACCGCTGGAAGGAGGTGACCTCGGTCACCGCGCACAAGCGCTTCGGCGGCGCCATCTGGGACATCAAGCAGGTTCCCGGCATCGTCGACGACGGCGAGATCAGGGTATGGATCAAGGACCAGCGCACCTCGCTGTGGCCGTTCACCGGCCCGCACCTGAAGACCGCCTACACCCCCGACCGGGTAGGCATCGAAACCACCGACGGCGACGTGGTCGAGGTGCTCGACCACCCCCGCGCGTCCTTCGCCGGGCACACCCTGCAAACCCCTTGGACGCCGCTGCAGTTGGCCTACTTCACCGGTTACGCGATGTGGACGTACACCGCCGAGCCGTTCAACCTCACCCTGCCCGGCGTGCACACCGAAGAAGGCGAGCCCTGGTCAGAGAACGGGCAGCGGTGGCAGCGGCTGCACGTGACCTACCCGGACACCGTCGCCACCCACAGCCCGCACCAGGTGCTGTACATCGACGACGACGGGCTCATCCGCCGCCGCGACTACCAGGTCGACATCGCCGGCGGCTCGCCGGGGGCCCATTACATCTCCGACTTCGACGAGATCGACGGCATCGTCGTGCCGCGCACCCGCCTCATCTACGTCCGCGACGACGCCAACCACCCGATCCACGAGCAGCTCGTCGTGTCCATCGAACTGACCGACATCAAGATCGACTGACAGTGAGGATTAGCCATGGCACCGCTCAGGGGTCTGACTCTTCGACTGACTGGCGCTTCGGCTGTCTTTCTGCGGAATCGTCGGCCTGCCGGGCGGTGTCGCTTGGCGCGTGGCCGGTCGGGTGTCTGTGACTTCATAGGAGTCGTCCGTATCCCTTTCCGGGACGTCTCGCGG
>NZ_JBHSQJ010000153.1:0-60885 GCF_042658505.1 Streptacidiphilus monticola
ACCCGTACGGGGCTGAGCACGAAAACGCGTACGCCGACATCCGGGTGGTGTCGCGCTGGTGGTACGGGTTTCGGTGCGTTCGCGGTGGGCGGCTTGCCGGAGGGCGCGGGCGAGTTGGCTGGCGGCGCGGTGCTCGGCGGGGGTGGGCGGGCGGTGGCCAGTGACGGGGTTCTTGGGGCGTTTGCCGGTGCCGGGCTTGTAGGGCTGGGAGTTGGGGTTGAACACGGCGCAGGCGGTGGCCTGGTTGCGTTGCCGTGCGGCGGCTTCCTGGCTGCGGGTGGTGGCGCGGGTGCGGGCGGTGTCGGCGGCCTGCTGGTGGGTGGCCTGGTCGGCTTGGTCGTGGGCGGCGACTTACCGGGTGATGCCCGCGATGGCGGTGGGGAGGGCATCGGATCGGCGCTGCGCGGTGGGGTCGGGGTTGGGTGGGGGCTGGTGGGGGTCGTGGGCGAGGGCCTGGCACCAGGCGCGGGCGTGGGCCTCCATCGCCGCCGCGTCGGTGTCGCCGGTTGCGTGGGCGGCCTGCCAGATGGTCTGCAGGGTGGCCAGCAGGCCTGGGCCGAGGATCTGTTCGGCGAGGTCGTGCAGGGCTTGGGTTTCGTCGGGTTCGAGGATGCCGGTGTCGCGGCGGGCGAGGATGAGGGCGGCGGCCTGGGCGGTGGTCCAGCGGTCGGTCGGCGGGCGGGTGCCGAGGTTGTTGAGGATGAGGTGGCGGATCGCGGCGCGCAGCCAGCGGCGGTCGGCGGGGCGGCGCTGCAGGTGGTGGTGTTCTGCGCGGGATTCCTCCAGCCATTCGGATGCCTCGGCCAGGGTGGTGCCGTGCAGGTGGGCGGGCAGCGTCCAGTCGGAGTGAGCGGCGTGGGCGGCTTCGTGGGTGAAGGCTCCCCAGGCGACGGGGTAGCGGTCTTCGTCTCCGTGCCGGTCGGGGTGGAGGGTGGCGGGTGGGTGGGGCTTGAAGAGGTTGGTGGCGATCTCGAGTTCGGCTAGGTTGGGGAAGAAGGCGGCGGGTGCTCCGGAGCGGGTGCGGTGTGCGCAGGTGACGAGGATGTCGTCGCTTTCGGCCAGCGGGTGGAGGCGGGTGGCCAGTGCTGCGGCGACGCGCAGCCATTCGGCGTCCGCGTGGTGGCGGCGGGCCTGGGGGTCGGGTTCGGGGCCGCCGTCGTCGGCCCAGCGGGCCAGGTCGGCCGCCTCGTTGCTGGGGGTGGTGTGGTGGTGGCGCATCGTCAACTCCCTTGCAGGGGCCTGGTGGTGGGGCGGGCGCGCGGTCGTGGGTGGCGCACCTGGTCGCGCGGTGGGGTCAGAGTTGGCGGCCGAGGGCGAGGGGGGTGATGGGGCGGCCGACGGCTTTGGTGACGATTTCGGCGACGAGGTCGCGGTCTTCCAGGGGTGCAATGCCGACGAGGTTGGCGAAGGCGGTGTCGGGGCCGAGGAGGTCGGCGACTTTCTGGAAGGCGATCAGTTCGCGGAGTTGGGGTGCCCAGCCGAGGTCGCCGGTGAGGTGGCGGGCGGCGAGGTGGCGGGCGATGCGGACGGCGCGGGGGTCGATCTTGAGGGCGGCGGCGAGGTCGTAGTCGGAGCCGACTTGGATCTGGACGCTGAAGCGGGAGGCGAGGGCTTCGGTGAGGATCGCGCCGTGGACGCCGGGGTTGTGTCCGGCGATGACGTAGAAGCCGTCCTTGGCGGTGATGGTCTCGCCGGTGTGGGCTTTGACCTGGATCTGACGGCGACCGTCCATGGCGGGGTACAGGGCGGCGAGGACTTTCGGGGAGATGAGGGTGGCGTCGTCGATCAGCAGGGCGCGGCCTTCGGTCATGGCGGTGACCAACGGCCCGTACTGGAAGCGGTAACCGCCTGCGGGGTCCTGGGTGTATTCGCCGATGAGATCGGCGACGGTGGTATCGCCGTCTCCGGCGAGGGTGATCAGGTCGTCGAACGCGGCCTCGATCAGGGAGGTCTTGCCGGTGCCCGGTGGCCCGTAGAGGAGGACCGGCACGCCGCCTGCCCGCAGGGTGCGCAGGACTTCGACGTCGGGGAGTCCGGCGAGTGTCCTGGGGTGGTAGCGCTGGCCGTTGGGGCGCAGCACCGGGCCGGTGTGGAGCTTCGCGGGCGCGGGTGCAGGCGGGGCTGGTGTCGTCTTGGCTACCGGTGGGATGGGGGTGATCGGGGTGGCGGCCTGTGCGGGCAGGGGGACGGCGTTGGGGGTGGCTTGGTAGCGGCGGGGGTTGGTGGAGGCGAGTTCGGCCTCGCCTCGGGTGACCAGGGATTGGCAGGCGTTGCCGACGGCGCCGCCGGAGTGGCCGAGGCGTTTGGCGATCTCGGTGACGGTGAGGGCGGTGAGGGCAATCGAGGCCAGGAGGCGGGCGACGTCGGCGCGGAGCTGGCCGGCGGGGGTGCGGACGGTGGGCTGCGGCACGGCAGGGCTTCTCCCTCAAGGCGGTCGGGCCGGGTGGGTGGTGCCGCCCGCGGTTGGGCGGCACCGGTTCCAGGTCGGGGGTCAGTTGGTGCCCGGCGCGGGGTCAGGGGTGGTGAGTTGGGTCCAGGTGTCGAGGTGGCGGCGCAGGGTGTCGGTGCCGAGGTCGATGCTGTGAACGAGGAGGTCGATCTCGGCGCCGAGGGCGGCGAGCGGGGTGGTGGCGCGGGCGGGGGTGAGGCGTCCGCCTGCGCGCAGGGTGGTCACGCTGTCGGCGAGGGTGCGCAGTTTGCGGGCGAGGGTGGCGGCGTCGGTGTCGAGCTGGGCGGCGCTGTCGCGGATCGCGAAGGCGACCTGGATGCGGGCGGCGCGGTCGCCGCCGGTCAGCAGTTCCGGGTGGCCGTGGTCGGCGAGGTGCCGGTGGACCAGGTGGGCGCCGGGGCACAGGACCGGGTCGGGGGTGGTGGCTGCGGTGGTGTCGGGTGTGGGGATGCGGGTCATGGCGTGGTTCTCCAATCGGCTGATGGGGGGTGGGTGGTTGGGGGTGCCGCCCGTCCGTGTGGGGGCGGCACCTGTGTGGTGGTGGGGTTAGCGGGCGGTGCATCCGGCGTGGCCGCAGCCGCAGGGGCGGGTGCAGGCGCAAGGGCAGGGGGAGGCGCTTCGGCGGGGGCGGGGCGGCGCGGTGAGGAGCGTGCGGTCGGTGCGCCGCTGGGCGGAGGTGGGCGTGGGCCGGGCGGTCGTGGTGCGGGGGCGGGGCTGGTCATGGTGGGCGGCGTCGCGCAGGAGGCGGATCACGGTGGTGATGGGGGCGGTGGCGACTTCGTCGAGGAGGGCGGGCAGGCGGGGGTCGGTGGAGCCGATCAGGGGGCGGCCGGAGGTGGCCAGGAGGCGGACGGCGGCCTCGCGGGCCAGCCACTCGGCGGTGACGGGGTCGGGGGTGCGGCCGGTGGCGGCGTGGTGGACGATGCGGACCGCGAGAGTGAGCAGGTTGTGCAGTTCGGCTCCGTCGGGGGCGTATTCGGGGTCGTGGTCGAGGAGGTCGGCCAGTCCGTCGAGGGCGGAGCGGACCAGGATGTCCTGGATGAAGGGCTCGGATGCGTTCACGGCTCAAGTTCCTTTTCTGTGGTTGGTTTTGGGGTGGCGAGGGGCGCTGCGGGGTGCGCGCCCCTGGGCGCGTGGCGCGTGCTTTGGGCGTTGTGCCGCTCGGTGGCGTGTCAGTTGCGCGCGGGACAGCCTGCGTCGGGCAGGTCGGGCAGGAGGGTGACCCGGCGGTGGGCGCCCAGGACGCTGGTGAGGGTGGCGCCGTCGGGCAGGTCGAGGGTGATCAGGGACCAGGCGCGTCCGAGGGTGGTGCCGTTCTCGACCTTGCGGATCCGGCCGGTGAGGGTGATCTGGTCTCCCTCGCGGCCGCGTCCGGCTGCCGCCATCAGGTCGGTGCACATCGTGGTGAAGCGGATGCGCCGGCCGGCGTGGCGCGGCCGCAGTTCGACGGCATTGATGGTCTGGGAATTCTCCATGCATTCCTCCGGTAATTCGCATTTTTGGGCAGGACTCCGCCTGGGCGGAGTTCTTCTGGGGGTTTGATGCGCCGGGCCTTTCTGCTGTTTCCGGTTTTCCCGGGCACATTTCAAAGGTAGCTCGACCTTCGCCGACAAGTCGAGCCGGAATAGGGCTGGGAAATGCTGGAATTCTCGCGATTTCACGACGCCTTGTGTCGTGGAATTCCCAGGCGGCGACGGGAAGCGTCGCCTCTGGCGGCGGTCGCGACCGAATCACTGGAGTGCAGGTCAGCGGCCTGCACGCCCCGGTGGGTGCCCACTCCCCCCGTCCGGCCGCTCGCACGCCCATTCCCGCATCCCGGGCGGCGACGGCGGCCCTGGCGGGGCGGCGCGCCCCCGGCTCCGGCCCCAACGGCCTGCCTGCGCAGGGCGGGTGAGGGACACGCAGGTACTGGAGGGCGGGGAGGTGAGATCGGGGAGAGGGAGGAGACCGGGGGGAGCGGCAGAGGAGGCTGGGCGGCCGGGTCGTGGGCGCGAGTGACCGGGTGGATGACCTCCCGGTAGTACGGTCTGGCTCTCCCGGACCTCCCCAATACGGCGGTGAGCTGCTCATTTATCGCGGCGGGGCCCGTCGCATCTCTAGCGCGACGGAGTGGTGGACGGGGAAGGACGGACACCCCAGAGGGGACGGGGTGCGGGACATGCGCCGTGCGGTTGGAAGGTCACGCGAGTCGCAACCGCCAGCTCCTCCTTCCACCCTCGCGTTCGACCAAGGCTCAGCCCCAGCCCCGCGGATGCCCGCCAGTCAGATCGATCTGGTAGCTCTCTCGTATGACCGATGACGAGATCACCGCGCTGATTCGTCGCAAGAGAGCAGGAAAGCTCCAGGCGCCTGCGCGCGCGGAGGCCGTGGCCGAGGTGGAAGCCGTCGTGGGGCACCGCATGCCGGCCCTGCTGCGCCGCCTCTACCTGGACGTTTCGGATGGGGGCTTCGACCCGTACAACGCGGCTCTCTCGTTGGACGATCACGACTTCCTCCACAGCGACGCCGGGCGTCTCGTGGACGAGTACCTGCAGTGGCGCGCCCACATACCTGGCTATCCCAGCCATGTGGTCCCTCTCCTGTCCCTCGGCTGTGCGATGTGGGCCCATGTCGACTGGAGCACCCCCGAGGGCAGGATCTGGCGGTGGGATCCAGGGCCATGCGAGCGCCATTCGCTCTTTCGCGACACGGTGTCCCTCAGCGAGCAGCTGACCGAGTGGTACGCCGGTGTTGACCGGCGCCCCCGAAACCCGCCATGCGGACCGGACTGCCTCAGCTGAGGACCAGCCCGGCTCCCGCTCACTTCGAACGTGCGGGCCGGGAAATCGATTTTGCTGGCTGCGTTACCTGGTCGCGGCTGCAGGGGTGGAGGGGTCCAGGAGTCTGCGGAATGCCTGGAGCACCGGTGGGCTGGGGGTCGCGTCGATGTCGGCGAGGTGGTGGCGCAGGTTGTCTTCGGCGCGGCGGACGGCGTCCAGGCGTCCGAGCTTGGCCAGGAGGCGGGCGTGGCGCAGGTGGAGGTGTTCGTTGTAGGGGTCGAGGCGGATGGCGTGGGCGAGGTGGAGGAGGGTTTCCTCGTCCGGGAGGGCGGGCTGGTTGGTGAGGGTGTCGAGGCAGTCGAGGAGGCGTTGGCGCAGGTCCTCGCGGTGGATCTCGATCCATTCCGTGCTGTTGCCGTCCAGGAGGGGGCCGGTGTGCAGGGAGGCTGCGCGGCGGCAGGCCGCGAGCCTGGTTGCCTGGTCGGGTGCGTCGTGGGCCTGGGTGAGGGCGGTGCGCAGGTCGGCGAGGTCGGTGCTGATGAGCTGCTGGTTGAGTTTCCAACCGGTGCCGGTCGAGAGGAAGGCGGCGGGTGGATGGGTGGTGCCGAGTTCGTCGCGCAGGATGTCGCGGGCGTAGGTCTTGGTGTTGTTGAAGGTGGCGCCGGCTCGTTTGGGGTCGGTGAGCCTCGGCCACAGGGCGGTGGTGATGGCGTCCTTGGTGGCGCCGTGGTCGTGGACGGCGAGGTAGGCGAGGAGTTCGCCGACGTTGCCGGTCATGCCGCGGGCCACTGTGCGGCCGCGCACGGACATGGAGCTGGGGCCGAGGAGGGTCAGGCGCACCGGGGCCGTCGGCACTGCGCTCACCACCGGGTTGCGCGAAGGTTGAGGCAACGGCAGGGCTGAGTCGCCTGGAGAAGTGTTTTCCTCTTCTTCGGCAACCCGAGTGGGGGCGGGTTTCGGCGGTTCGGCGGGGGCATGCGTATCCGGGCAGGGTGCTGGTGTCTCGAATACCGCCGGAGCAGGCTGCGTGGTTTCCCCGTCTTCCCCGTCGGTGCTCAGAAAGGGGTCTTCTTCGGCGCTTTCCTGGGCTTCCGGGTTTTCGTCGTCGGCGTCGCGCCGGGCGTGCAGAAGCTGGAGGAGCGTGTGCGCGGTGTGGACGGGGAGGTGGTGGAAGCGCAGGCGTTCACCCGGGCCTGGAGGGTCGAGGCGGCGTGCGGCGCCGTTGGGGGCGACCTCGTAGGTGACGGTGGCTGTCGCGCCGGGGCCGTAGCGGACCACTGTGGCCGACGGGTTGAGGTCGGGGAGCCGGTGCATCCGGTGTTGCTGACGGTTTGTCAACAGCTGTCCGGTGAGGAGGATCTGGTCCCGCTGGGTGTCGTGGGGTTCGCTGGAGGGCTTTTCGATCGCTTTGCCTTCGAGGAGGTCGAGTGCCTCGTCGAGGCTGGCCGTGATGGTGAGCCCGGCGTTGGCGACGGTGGTGGTGTCGCCTGTGAGCGCGGCCAAGTCCTCTTGCGCCGCGAGGACTTGAAGAGCGCTTGACCCACTGTTTGCGAGGGCGTTGACGAGGAGGGCACGCACGGCGGCCTCGGCGCCTTCCCCGACAAGGGCGATGCAGCGGTCGGTGGTGGCGTGCAGCAGGTCGGTGAGGGTGGCCGTGGTTCCGTCGCGCACGGCGATTGCGGGGCCGTCGACCGGGGAGGGGTGGCCGTGCTCGTCGAGGTGTTCGCGGGCGATGCGGCGCATCGCGGTGACGAGGCGGGTGCCCTCGGGGCCGGCGGGCTGCGGAGCGGTCAGGGGCCGTGGGGCGGTGGGCCGGTACGGGCGGCGACGGCGCTGGCGCAGCAGGTGGGTCGCGGCGGCGCTGAGGGCGAGGACGGTGCCGATGTCGATGAAACCGCTGCTGCCGGGGAGCTCGATGCCTCCCCGAGTCCCGGTGGTCGCGCTGGCCGGGGCCGGGGTCGGGTGGCTGGGGTGGCCGCCTGCGTGTGGGCTGCTGGTCGGCTGGGGTGTCGGTGGGGTGGTGGTGCCGGTCGGTGCGGGGGCGGGGTGGGTGCGCGGGGACGGGCCCGGGGCGGGGAGTGGCGTCGGGGCCGTTGCTTGGTGGCTGGGGAGGAGGAGTTGCCAGCCGGGGTAGATCCGGTCGGGGTCGCTCAAGTGGCCGCCGTCCGGCTGGGGCCGGCCGTGGTTGAGGTGGTAGATCTCGGGCCAGCGCAGCGGGTCTCCGAGGTGGCGTCGGGCGAGGTCCCACAGTGTGTCGCCGTGGCGGACCGTGCACACGGGTCGCGCTGCAGTCCTTTGCGGCGCGGATGGGTTCGGGGTGAGCGGGGCGGTGACGGCGGCTGCGGCGCGCCCGGTGGAGGGGTGGTCGGCGCGGGTGGTGAGGGCGGCGGCGGGGGTGCTGGCGCGGAGGGCGGTGATGATGCCGATGGCGATGGCGGCGACCAGGACGGCGGCGACGCCGCGCCGGGTCAGGCCGGTCAGCGGGGTGCTGCTCCGGAGGAGGGCGGGCAGGCGGCGGGCCCACCACCAGGTCTCGGCCAGGGTGTGGGCGAGCAGGACGGCCCAGGTGATCCAGCCGGCGAGGACCAGGAGTTCGAGCAGGAGCGGTAGCGCGGCCGGGGCCTGCAGCTGCGCCCACACCTGGCCCAGGGTGGGCGGGTGGTCGGGCAGGGCCCACCTGCCGTAGCGGACGAGGGTCCAGGGCAGGCCGGCGAGCAGGCCGGCGAGGAGTAGTGCGGAGCCGGCGGCCCGGGCGCCAGCGGTGAAGGGGTGTGGCGCCGTGTTCATGGGGTGGTCCTGGCGGCGTGGGCGGTGGCCTGTCCGTGCACGTGGAGGGTGGTGACGCCGACCAGGGTGAGCAGGGTGGTGTGGACGGTGCCGGTCACGGCGACGGTGACCTGTTCGTTCGTGGCGGTAGCGGTCCCGGTGGCGCCCTCTCCGGCGAGGTAGGCGGTGGCGGTGTGCTGGGCCTGGGCGGGTTGGAGGACGACGGTCCCGTCGGTGCGCAGGCGGGCGAGGTCGATGTCCTGGGCGCCGGCGCGTGCGGCGTCCTCGGCCTGTCCTTGTGCCTGGACGTCCGCGGTCAGCGCGCGGCCGGCGTCGACGACGAGTCCGGTGACCGCGAGCAGCGCGAACAGGACGGTGACGGTGAACGCGGTCACCGTCCCCTCGTCACGCCGCAGCCGGTGGGCTCGTGTCGGGCGGCGGTGGGCTCTGGTCATGGGGTGGCGCCTTCGTCGAGGGCACGGTGCAGGTCCAGCGGTGAGCGTGCGGTCGCGGTGCTGGTGTGGGCGCCGGGCAGCGGGACGCCGAGATCGCTCAGTTTTGTGGTGCACGAGACTGCCACGGTGACGCTGCCTCCGCGCTGGAAGTCGCTGGTGTTGGTGGTCACGTGGAGGCGGGTGCAGCTTTGGTGGGCGGCGGTCAGAGCGGCGTCCGCGGCGGTGGTGGCGGCCTGGCGTGCGGCACCGGGGCTGCGGGTGAGGGAGGCGGCGCGGGCGGCCTGCTGGGCGGCGTCGGCGGTGTCCAGGTGGGTGGAAACCATCCGGGCGAGGGCGACGGTGATCAGCAGGATGAGCATGAGCAGCGGGGTGATCAGCACGAGTTCGACCGCCGCCGACCCTCGATCGCCGCCCTGCGGCAGCCGTGGGCGGCGGTGTGGTTGTGGTGGGGTCATGGTCATCGGCCTTCGGTGTCGGGGGTGAGGCGTTCGACCGGACCCGCGGTGTGGGCGGTGACGTGCAGGTGGACGAAGGGGATGACCTCGGCGGCGGTGCCGGTGACGGTCACGCTGGCCTGCGTGGCGGTGCGGGTGACGGTGATGCTGGGTTGCAGGAGGGTCCGGCCGGCGAACCGGTTCAGCCCCTGCTGCCCGGTGGTGTATCCGGCGCGGGCGGTGGACTGGTAGGCGCGGGTGACGGCCAGCGCGCGGACCGCAACCGCCTGGGCGATGTGCTGGGCGTGGGCGGCCACCGCGAACTGCACGATCCCCAGCAGCAGGAGCATCAGCAGGGGTGCGGCGACGACGAGTTCGACCGTGGCCGACCCGCGCTCCCTGCCCCGGCCGAACCGCTGGGAACGGCGGGGCTGGGGGTGTTGGGGGTCAGGGGCCGAGGTTGATGCTGTTGGCACGGGCGACGACCTTGTTGACGATGATGCCGACCACGGTGACGGCGGCGATGACGAGTAGTGCGATGACGACGACGGTCTCGGTGGTGTAGCCGGCGTCCGCGCCGTCGCGGGTGAGCCGGTCCCGCAGCCGGAGCCAGTGGTGGCGTAGGGCGGTCAGGGCCGCGCTCAGGTGGGGATCCAACGGTGGTTCTCCTTGGGGGTGTTGAGGGTGCTACAGGCCGCTGAGGGCGTTGGCGCAGGCCGGGTAGCCGACGAACAGGAGGAAGGCGGCGAAGAGCAGGACGACGGGCAGGCTCATGCGCTCGGTGGCTGAGGAGGCGCGCGCCTCGCTGTCGGCGAGGAGGGTGGTGCGCAGGGAGTCGGCCTTGGCGGTCAGGGACGCGGTGATCCGGGCGCCCTCGCTTCCGGCCAGGTGGACGGAGGCCGCCAGGCCTTGCAGGTCGCGGACGTCCCAGCGCTCGCCGAGGCGTGCGAGCGGGCCCCACGGCGGTTGCCGGGTGATCTCCGCCTCCGTCAAGGCGGCCCGCAGTTCGTCGAAGCAGCGTCCGTGGCCGGCTTGGGCTGCTTGGGCGAGGGCCTGCTGGATGCCGGCGCCGCCGTGCAGGGCGATGACGGTCATGTCGAGGAAGAGGGAGAGGGCATGCCTCGCCTCCTCGCGCAGCTCGCGGGCGCGTTGACGTGCCGTCAGGTCGGGCAGGAAGAACCCGGCCGCGGCCAGCAGGACGGAGGCGGCGGTCGGCAGCGCCCACGGCGGGGCGGTGCCGATCACGGTCAGGGCGATGGCGGCGAGCTGGGGGGCCAGCAGCCCGAGGAGGGCGGTGGCGGCCTTCTCGGCGAGGAACCGGTCCGCGGGGATGCCGAGAGTGCGCAGATCCGTCGCGAGCCTGCGCCCGGGTAGGCCGGTCGCGGCCAGCAGCGGCGCGAGCGGGCGCCCGATCCCGCCGACCCAGCCGCCTTCCTCACCGGCCGCGTCAGTCGGCAGGGTAGGGGCTGGCCGTGAGGTCGTGGGGAGGGTGTGGGCGGCGGCGATGCGTTCGGCCAGGGTGGCGCGGCGGGTGCGCAGGCCGTCGGCCAGCGCCCACAGGGCAACGCCGAACCCTCCGCCGAGGACAAGGTCCCAGATCATCGCGCCCTCCCGATCGGAGCTGTGTCCGGTTCGCCGGTGGGGGCGAGGAGCCGGGGCGGGTTCTTGAAGGCAGCGATGCGACCCATCCACGCCAGCGCCGCGGTGGCAATGGCGAACACCGCGGCCAGGACCAGCTGCCCGGTCCCAGTCGCGTACGGGCGCAGGTAGGCGTGGTTGAGCAGCATGAGCCCCACCGCGAGGGTGAGGGCGACCGTGACGGTGACCCGGACGGACGTGCGGGCGCGGGCCCGGTTGGCCACGGTGCGGGTGCGCATCGTGGCGTGGGCGCGGACCTGCGCGGCGAGCGCGGTCAGCATGTCCGCGAGCCGCCCGGACGGCTGCTCCCCGGCCCCAGCCAGCGCGGCGACCAGCAGATCGGCCAGGGGCTCGCCCAGCTCGTGTCCGAAGGTGCGGATCGCGACCGGAAGCCGCTCGCCCTCCCCCAGCCGCTGCGCCAAGGCGGTCACCTGGGGGCGGATCTCGACGGGGGCGAGCGGCGCGGTCGCCTGGACCGCCTGCTGCAGGCCCGCGGCAGCGGACAGGGTGTCGCGCAACTGCTCCGTCCACGCGGCCACAGCCTCGATCCGGGCGATCTCCGCCCGCTCCCGGGTCACCCGACCCAGCACGTCGGGCAGCATCCAGGCGGCGAACGCTGCCACCGGCACGGTCACCGGCCACCCGGTCACCACCCACGCGACCACCCCCGCAGCGGTGGAAGCGAGCGCCCGGCGTCCCGGCCGGGCAGGGCGATGCCGCTGCCACCACCGCTCGAAGCGAACACGCCACGCAGGCAGCGCAGTTGACGCACTCTCTCCGGCGCCGGGATCGCGGCGTCCATACAAGGCGTGGGCCAGGGCCCAGCAGGACAGGCCGAAGCCGGCCCCGCACAGACCAGGCCATCCGATGAGGCCATTCACGCGACCTCCTCCTTCCACGGCACGGTCGCCGGGCCGAAGTCGCGGTCAGCCTGGTCGAACGCCTCCTGCGCCCGCCCACTGAGCGGGCACGCGAACACGGCACGCCGGTCGGGACCGGGCCGATAGATCTCGTTCGAGGTGATCTGCCGCCCGTCCGCACCGATCACCTCGCGGATCGAGGAAACGCACCGCACGCCGCTGGTGTCCCAGGCGAGTTGGACCACGAAGTGCAGCGCCGAGGCGACCAGCATGTTCGTCGCCTCCAGCGACAACCGCTCCGGGCTCTGCGCCGCGTAGGCGGCGAGCTTCGTGAACACGCCGGCGGAGCTGCTGGAGTGGATCGTGGACAAGCTGCCGTCGTTGCCGATCGTCATCGCGTTGAGCATCGGCACGATCTCGCTGCCGCGGACCTCGCCGACCAGCAGCCGGTCCGGGCGCATCCTCAGCGCCCACCGCACCAGCTCGGCCTGGGTGATCTCCCCCACGCCCTCCAGGTTCGGCTCCCGCGCTTGCAGCGCGACGACGTTGTCGTGGATGCCGTCCTCGTGCAGGCCCAGCTCGTAGGTGTCCTCGATCGTGATCAGCCGCTCCTCCGGCGGGATCGCCGAGGCGACCGCGCGTAGCAGCGTTGTCTTCCCATTCCCGGTGCCGCCCGCGATGACCACGTTCTGCCGCGCCAGCGCCGCCAGCCGCAAGAACCCCTCCACCTCACGGTCGAACATGCCCCGCGCGCGCAGCTGCGGCAGAGTCACCGTCTTGAACCGGTGCTTGCGAATCGACACGCTCGGGCGCTGGGAGACCGCCATCACCGCCAGCAGCCGCGACCCATCCGGTAGTTGCAGGTTCAGGCGGGGGACGGCGCGGTCGAAGCGGCGCTCCTCCGCGCCGCCCGCGGTCGCGGCCAGCTGGCGCAGCATCTCCACCAGCTCCTCGTCCGATGAGGCGATCGGCCCCACCCGCTCCCGGCGGCCGCCTGCAAAGCGGGCGAACACCCGGTCGCAGCCGATCGCGTCCAGGTCCTCCAACTCCGGGTCCGCCAACCAGCGCTGGAGACCGCCCATGCCAAACAGTGCGTCCTCCACCAGGCGGATCACCCGCTCCTCGACCGCCCGGTCCGGGACGGGCAGGCCGGCGTTCAGGCGCTGGGCCAGGTCGGCCTGCAGCTCCTCCCCCAGCATCCGCTGGCCCGCCGAGCGGCGCTCCGGCTCCGGCCACGGGCCAAGCCCCTGCCGTTGCCGGTCCCGCGCCAATGCCACCAGCCGTTCCGACACCCGACCGCGCAGCCGCTCCACCAGCTGCCCGACCTCGTCCAGCGCAGCCACCGCATCCGACCGGTCGTTCACTCGTTGCCTCCTGCGTCCACGGGCGTCCAGTCCCCGGCGCGGCGGATCACGTCCACCAGCGGTGCCCGCCTGGCCCGCGCCACCGCCCGCTCCGGGACCGCCGGTACCGCGGGGGCGGGCAGCAACGCGGCAAGCTGGTCCCCGAACTCCTTCACGCCGCCGAGGAACGGGTACGCGGGCTCACCTCGGCGCCGCCGAGGTTCCCGGTCGCCGCGCAGCGACGCGGCGCTGCGCTCGTCGTGGGCGAGCAGGGCCACGCACGGCACCTCGAGGGCGGCGGCGATCTCCGCCTGCCCGTAGCCGGTCGTCCCCACCACCGCCACGGCCACCGGCCGGCCCGAGGGCAGCCGCGTCGCGACCTCCCGCGTCCGGGTGAGCGCAGCCGTCGACCCGCGCGAGACCAGCAGCACCAGGTCCGCCGCCTCCAGCACCTCCCGGTACAGCAGCTGCTCCCCCGCCCCCGTCGGTAGCAGCCGCCCGAGGTCGGCCAGCACCGTGACGTCATCGAACTCCGCCTCCCGCCACAGCGGTTCCAGCAGCTCCAGCGACGCCGCCGCGCGGTCGGCACCCGTCGGGGCAGTCACCACCGTCGCCCCCTCCGGCATCCGGTAAGCGCACGCGCGCAGCACCCGTGACTCCAGGTCGGTGCGGCGCGCGGCGGCGGCCAACTGCACCAGCCCCGGCTCCGCGCCCAGTTCGAAGTTCAGCTGCACGTCCCCGCCCCGCGGGTCCGCCTCCACCAGCACCGGCCGGCTCCCGTCCGGCAGCTGCCACGCCGCCGCCAACGCCAGGCACAGCGTGGACACCCCCGCCCCGCCCTTCGCCGACCCCACCGCGATCAGCGCCATCCCTCACTCACCGCCCGCGACCTGGACCAGCGCCGGATCCGCCGCGACCGCCAGCCGGCCCGCGCCCTGCTCGTCCGCGCGCACCAGCACCACCGCCGACCCACCCGAGCCCGCGGCATCACCGCCGGATCCCGGGGCGTACTCGCCGTCGTCGCCGGACACCGCCAGCACCAGCGCCCGGACCGGCGACGCGGGCTGCGCGCCGCCTCCCGAGGTGCCCGTCCCGGCGTCGAAGACCTCCACCACCTGACCCGCCGTCAGCGTCTGGGGATACCGGCCCGCCTTCACCGACAACGCCACCACCGCGCTGCCCGCCTGCGGCTGCGGGCCCGCCAGCGCCTGCCGCGACAGCAACGCACCCGGCCACAACGCCTGGCCCACCCGCTGCCCCAGCACCTCGCTCTCCCGCGCCGCCGGCCACACCGCCAACCCGGTCCCCGGCGGCACCATCACCGCCACCAGATCCCGCCCGGTCAGCACCTGCCCGGCGTCCATCGGCCGGGCCAGGGCCAGCACCGCGACCCGCTCGCCGCCCTGGCTCGCCGTCCATGCGAACCCCACCGCGCACACCACCGCAGCCCCAGCCGCCACCAGCACCTGGCGACGCGACCGCTGGCGGCGCCGCTGCCCACCACCGAACTCCAGCCCAGCCCCGCCGGCGGCCCCAGGCCCGGCGCCCGGATCCCCGGTTCGTTGCCGCATGAACGGCAGCGCCGTCCTCACGCTCTCCACGTCCACCACTCCCAACGATCGATCAACTCCCCTGCCCCGCACGGCACGAGGAGACCCGAGCCACCGCTCACCGGGCAGGGACGCCCGCCACCGCCTGCACCTCGTCCACCCGCACCCGCACCGACGCCCGCGACACCAGATCCGGCAAAACCCCCTGCTGACCGGCCCCCTGCCAGCCCACCCGCCAATTCGCCGTCGCAGTCACCGTGAACACCCCGCCCGGCGCCGACGCCGAACCCCGCTCGTAGACATGACCGCAATCCGGCGAAGCCGCGGCCGGATCCAACCCCGGCCGCCACGGCGTCCCCGGACCACGGCACACCGTCGGCTCCGCACCGTCACCCGTGTCCCAAGACACCGAGACCGGGGTCGCCGTCGCTGTCACCGATGTCACGGGTACCGAGGCCGTCGACGACACCGGCCCCCACGACCCCGACCGCAGCCACAACCACGTCGGCACCCCAACCACCTGGAACGACGCCGGACTCATCCGCACCACCGGCTTCGGCAGGACCAGTTGAGACTCCGCCTGCATGGCCAGCACTCGCGGATCCACCGGCGGGGCCTGTGTCGCCTGCCCCGCCTGTGCGTACTTCGGCAACGCAGGGCCACCCAGCATCCCCTGCGGATAGCCCGAGCCGCACTGAGTGCGGTACATCACCCACTTCGTGCCGTCAGTCCCAGTCCAGGAGCCACCCGGGACCGGATCCGTGACGCAAGCATTGCTGCCAGCCGCAACGTGCGGACCCGTAGCGCCTCCCGAGGCTGCGGATCCGGAGAGGCTCCACGCGTGAAGGTCACACTGGCTGCCCTGGCACTGGACTCCTCCTCCATCGCCGCTTCCGAATCCCCCCGCCTCGACAACCGTCGGCAGGGTAGCCAGAGGGGCGGCCAGAAGAGCAGCCAGCACGGCAGTTCTGACCTTCAGCACGAGCCCGGCTTCCCGAAGATCTGCTGGGTCACCTTCCAGAATCCGTCCCAGTCGAGGTTCACGAGCGCTTCGGTACGTTCGCGCGTGCCCGGCTTCCTGTCCGTGGGCTGGTGGTTCCGGGCGAAGATCTCGATCCAGCCTGTGTTGTCGAAGCAGTCCGCGATCTCCACCTGGCGAGGCGCGGCGCTGCTGTCGACCTTCACCACGCGCGGATCGATACGGGGGGCGCCCGAACTCACGACGCCGCGCGCCGAGTAGCCCTGGAGCTGCTTCACCCAGTCAATGAGCGCCTGATTGATCATGTGCGCGCCCAACTCTGGGTTCTTCCAACCATCCAGAGATTGGCTGTACTTCGCGAGGTCCGCCCACATCCCGCGATAGGCCCGAAGCGCCGCGACGGCGGCCGCCTGCTGAGCCGCAGTGCCGGTAGCGGAGGTCCACGGCACCGGCAACGGCAGGGGCGTCGCCGCCGCCGAACCCGCCGAAGGCGACGGCGTAAGCCCCGGAGTGGGCCCAGAGCTCGAGGCCCGGTCCCCGGAAGCCGACTTCCCACCCTGACCGGCGCTGCAGCCAGACGCGCCAAGGAGCGCCAACGCGAGCACCAGCGCCCCGGTCATGACCCGTCGCGGCCGGCCCGCGATCACGTTTGCCATACCAAGCACCCCTCTCCTCGGACGACGGTTCACGTCCCCGATGGACGTGACTCGCTGTCCCCGGGCACAGGTTGTAGATGAGGATGGTGCACGAAGGGACCCCCTCTGGCCCTTTGCTCACCCTTTCCAGCGACAGGCGCTTCGCCTACAACGGACCGGACCAGCGATTTCGCCTGGCATATGAACCCGCCCCTCCCGTCAGGGAAGTGATCGCGCTTGCACTCGATAGGTGTACGGGCGGGGAAAGCGCAGCCGCGGTCCACTGGGACGCCCGGACTGTCGCGAAAGTTTCTCGAGAAAGGGGGTTCCGCTCTCTCGGCGTGCGCAGTTCATCTGGTCGCAACGGAAGCCCTCACCAGACGGAGGCCAACATGCCCCTGCTTCTCGCATTGCTGATGCTGCTTCACCTGACCCCGCACGGGGCGAGCCTGATGCTCGCCCACTCGCGCCAATGCGCGGCGCCCGGCACCGGGCGCCACCGCCGTCGCTCCCGTCACGCCACCCACCCGCGCCGCTTCCACCGGCGGACTCGATGACCGGAGAAGGGCGCCTGCCGCACCGCACGCTGCTCGCCTGGACCTGCGACAGCGATCTGCCCACCCGCCGCGCCCGCCAGCTCCTGCGCCCGGCGCTGCGCTCCCTCGGTGCGACGGAGGACCTCGTCGAGGATGGCGTCCTCATGGCCACCGAAGCTGTCGCCAACGCGACCCTTCACGCCGACGGGCCCTACCTCCTACGCCTGCGCCACTCCTCCTTCGAGGCCCTCATCGAGGTGCACGACCGGACCCTCTATCGACCCCGACTCGCGCCCGCCGAAACCCATCTGCCGCACCAGAAGGACGACCCCGACACTCATGGTCGAGGGCTGCTGATCATCCACCGGCTGTCGCAGGGCTGCTGGGGGTTTCGGACCTACCCCGGCCACAAGGTCTGCTGGTTCGCCATCCCGCTCGAGGGCAGCCGCGCTGACAACCCTTCCGGGTGATCAGAATGACCGCACCGTGTCCCTCGAAGGCCTCCCCCAGTTGTGCGTGATCGTCAGTCCCCCGCGCCTCTGGAGGAGCCCGTGACCCTGCACGTTCTCGTCCGTTCCGCCGCTCTACTTGCCATGGGCACAGCCGCAGTTGTCGGTCCGGCCCCAGCAGCAACCGCCGCGACGCACCACGGCGTCTCCGGGTGCTTTTCCTGGTCCTGGGACGACTCCGGTTGGGCCACCACCACCGTCTACTTCCATAACCGGTGCCGCACCCGCCACCAGATCGAGATCTCCTGGGACGGCAACGCCTACGCGGATATGCGCGTGAACGTCGCCCCCGACGGCAAGGGCTCGCGTTGGACGACCTCGGATGGCGTCACAGCCGTTCACGACAACGGCCCCTTGTAACTCAGCGGGAAGTACTTATCGGGCAGGAGTACTTGGGTGGCCCTGACGACCGGACCCTAGGGATGCAGCCGCCCGGACCGGAGGCCATGGTCGCTTCCCGGCGGTGCTTGTAGCCCCTCGGCCCGGTCACCTCCACGACACCAGCCGGGCGCAAGCCTTCAGCGCGCCAGTAGGCGGATGTCCGGCACGAACGCTCTGCCGGCGTTGGCCGCCTCGGCCCGGCTCAGGGTCAGCTCGTAGGCGGCGTGCTCGCGGCAGACCATCAGCGGGTAGCCCGGGAGGGTGCCCTGCTCGATGTGCGCGAACTCCGTTGTCTGGGGGGCGTGGTAGCGGCAGAAGTGGCAACGCCCGGGCCGCCAGGTCAGCGTGTCCAGGTACGCCCGGTCGTCGTCATGCGCCCGCCGCACCGGGTCGACGATCCACGTCGTCACACCGACCACCTCCAGGTGCCCACGGTGGTCTCGGCGTGCGGGTGGGCCTGGGTGGCGGCCACCTCGCCGACCATGCGCAGAGCCTCGTCGAGGGCGCAGCGCAGCCGGCCGACGGTCAGCATCAGGTCGCCGCGGTCCGCGCCGAGCAGGCGCAGGCCCTCGGCGTCGGCCACGGCCTGGGCGTCCAGGTGGAACCGGAGCGCTTTCGCCGACGACAAGCCGCCCGGTCCCGGGTGGTCCCACGCGCTACTCACTGCTGCCCCCTCGCCGGCAGTCCGAGCAGACCACGACCGCCCACGGCAGCGGCCCCTCGGTGCCCTGCGTGGTCACGTACCCGGCCGGCACCAAAGGGCCGTCGGTGGTGCCGCAGTGGATGCAGGCGCGGCCGTGCAACTGGGCTGGGCTGTACGTGGCGGTGTTCGCGCTGCTCATGGCCGATTCCATTCGTCGCGTTCGTGATTGCGACGGTAGAAGCGCAGGCCGGCGGTCACCCGTACTGTCAGCTCGGGTGGACCAGCAGCACGCCGGCGATCACAGCACCCCCATGCGGCCGGCGAGCGCCTCGGCCTGCCGGGCGTGCATCGCGCGGGCGCGCCGGACCAGGTTCAGCACGATGTCCCGGGCCATCGGCGCCCGCGCCAGGTCTTCGGGGGCGAGCCGCTCCAGTTCCAGCAGGTGCAGCAGCACCGCGGCATCCTCGCGGCGCAGGTCGTAGCACTTGGCGACCTCGAGGGTGAAGGTGAACATCCGCTCCAGCGACGGCAGTTCGCTGGTGTCGACGGCGTCCGCGCGGCGCAGCGCTTCGCTCGCCTCGCCGGCTTCCATCTCGATCGAGACGTTGTGCAGCTCGACGTTGGTCGGGCCGAACGCGGTCCACATCACGTTGCCCTCGCCGGTCACCCGAGCTGTGGGTGCGGCTGTCTCCTGCAGGCGGTCCCGGGCCGCCCACCACTGGCGGCGCCGGGCCGCGGCGACGACCGCGACGAGCTGCAGCGCGCCCTCCATGGCGGCCAACTGCCCGTCGTCGTCCCCGATGTGCCGGTGGACGTCCTCGGCGGCGCACAGGGCGACCTGTTCGGCGCCGTCTGCTTCGCCGGCGGCGAGCAGGACGTGCCCGAGGTTCCATTGGGCGGCGGCGATCCGCAGCGGATCGTCGGCGTCCTCGGCGGCGCGCACGGCCCGGTCGGCGGCCATCAGGGACAGGTCGACGCGGCCGGTACGGCGCAGATAGGAGCGCAGCAGGAAGTACAGGTCGGCGGCGCAGCGCAGCACGTCCCGCTGCAGGGCGGGTTCGCTGCGGTGGGCACGGACCGCGTGCTCGGTGTCCGCAATCAGGTCGGGCAGCACCGTGGCGAGGTCCGTGAACCGGTTCGGGGAGGTCTGCCAGGTGCGCCACGCGTGCTCGACGCGCTCGCGCAGTTGCAGCGGTGTCGCCGGGGTCGCGGAGCGGGCGGGCCCGAAGCCCATGAGGGCTTGCACGATGGCCGGCTCGGTGCTGTCCGCCGGGAGCGGGGCGGGCGGGGGCGCGTCGGCGAGTAGGGCGGCGGTCGGCACTCCGAGCTCCCGGGCGATGGCGTGCAGCACGGGGAGCGTCGGGACCTTCAGGTTCCGCTCGATCTGGGAGAGGTAGTCGGTGGAGATGCCGACGAGTCCGGCGACGACTTCCTGTTTGCGGCCGCGCCGGTAGCGGCGGATGCGGTCGCCGATGGGCAGGTCGGACGCGACCACGATCGGCCTCCGGTGCGTGACGGTGCGTCAGTTGTGTTGCCAGGGTAGGACGGCGGGAAGGCGGCGGGCAGGGGCTTCGCCTGATCGGGTGTGGCAGGCTGAAGGGCCACGGCAGACACGCGGGCGCGAAGGGCGGCAGGCATGGCGGAGCGGCTGGTTCTCTGGGATGTCGACCACACGCTGATCTCCACCCGCGGGGTCGGGCACGAGGTGTTCGCCGCCGCGTTCGAGGAGGTGACCGGCCGCCCGCTGGAGCGGCAGGCGGAGATCACCGGCCGCTCCGAGATGGTCATCTTCCGCGAGACCCTCGCCCTGCACGGCCTGCCCCGGGATCTGGTCGACTTCCCCACCTACGCCGACATCCTCGCCCAGGGCTACCTGCGCCGGGCCGCGGACCTGCGCGAGCGCGGCCACGCCCTGCCCGGCACCCATGCCGTCCTCGACGCCCTGGCGCACCTGCCCGCAGTCGTGCAGACCGCGGCCACCGGCAATGTGCGCAAGGTCGCCGAGATCAAGCTGCAGACCTTCGGCCTCGACACCCACATCGACTTCGACGCCGGCGCCTACGGCGAGGACGCCGAGGAACGCGCCGACATGATCGCGGTCGCGCTGCGCCGTGGCGGCAGCCCAGCGGACCGGGCGGTCATCTTCGGGGACACGACCGCGGACGTTGCGGCCGGGCGGGCGAACGGTGTGTTCACCATCGCCGTGGCCACGGGGAAGACGACGGCCACCGAGCTCGCGGACGCGGGCGCTGACGTGGTCCTCGGTGACCTGACCGACACCGAGGCCGTGGTGAAGCTCGTCCAGAGCCTCACAGCGCCATAACCGCTTGAGCCGGCGCTCTTGGTCCTTGGCACCTCAGCGTCAGCCCCCGCGTGGCTCGATCGTCGGGTCACTTCCCTGTCACGACATCGTGCGGCCGCAGGGGCGGCAGAACACAGAACACGCTCGATGAGGCGGTTCGCCGCCATCACCGCATCTCCGCGCCGGACCGTCGCGAACTCGCACCACCAAACCGGGTCTCTCTCCCGCGGCACCACCCACTGGGTGCCCGCGGTGGAGAAGCGCGGCGAGGGCATCTTCCTGCAGCTGCGCGAGAACGCCGTGGCCCCGGTGGGCCGCTGATGTCGCCGGTCACCCCGGCTGGAGGCCCTCCGCCTGCCATGCCTGCCTGATCGACATCACCGGCGACGGCTGGCCTTCCTCCGATGACCCCATCTGACTGACCCCATCTGACGTTTTCGGCGGCCGAGAATCAGGCACGAACCTTGGCGAGCGCAGTACTGACGAGCTTCAGCGCGGTCGCCACGGACTCGTCGTCGCGCAGCTGACAGTTCACGACGTACTGATGCCCCGGGCGTACATCACGGAACTGGATGCCGGACACGTTCATGCCGGACACGTCCTGCCGAGTCAGCCGGAGGGTCAGGCCACCGTTCTTAGCCTGCACGTAGGCGACCGCTCCGAAGCGGCGGACACCGGCGTCATGCACCATCACGTAGTCGGTCAACCCGTCCGTGGTGCGCTCGGAGGCACCCGGTCCGATCTCCACGTCGCCCAGTTCGAGCGCCCCGCGCAAGAAGGACGTGACCCGACGAGCGATGTCGTTGCTGCGCGCCCTGCCCTGCACGAACTGAGCGATGCGATCCCAGTCCAGCTTTCCACCGGCCGGCTCGGCGGCGGATTCGAGGTCAGCCGCATCCGGTTCCTCAGCCTCCGCCGAGCGGCCCCCCTCCGTCAGGCGGAGAAACTCAGCGATCTCCTCCGGAGTGCCATCGATCAGTCGCATGGAAGTTCCCCCTTCACTCCCCCAAGCTCTGCAATACTCCGATTAACTGACAGCAACTCGCACAGTGCACGAACCTACTCGCTTGAGCATCCATGAGTATTCGTGAGATGAGGCAACCCGCGCCAGTTCACCAGCCTCTGCGCTGATGCTTGGCCACAAGGGGCGGTGTAGGTCGGCCGCCCCTCGACCCACGCAAGACTGATGCACCTCAGTGTCCTGAATGCGGCGCTCGGCATGGCCGGGGCAGGTTACGTACAGCTTGGGACCGCTGCAGCGGCCGGCACCAGTACGGTTTGCCGTATCCGGAGCGGAACTCCGCAGCGCCGACAGTCCTCTGCCCCAGAGCTCCAGGACCGGGGAGCTCACTCCTGCTGTGCCTTGTAGAACGCAACCGTCTGGAAGAACCACCCCAGGACCCCTTCGATCTCCTCGCAACGCAGAGCAAGCAGGTCCATCGGGAACGACGGGCGCAGCTCCAGTTTCGCCTCCGGTAGTTCGATCCCGTCGATGGCGTTGAGCCGGTCCATCAGTTCCTTGCGAAGAGCGGTGTCGTCGAAGGGCGGACGGAGCCGCAGGTGCTGGAAGACGACTTCGACGACACCGGCGACGGGGTAGAGCGCGAGCGGCCAGATGGTGCTCGTGAGGTTCTTGCCCGGCGCGGTGTCCATCATGGGGAAGGCGCTCGTCTCGGCGGCTCGACCGTAGTCGATGCGGCACTGCGGGCTGATCTGCTCCCAGTGCCGTAGAACCTGCAACACTGCCTCAGCGGCATGTGGTTGGTTCTGGGTGAGGAGTTCCTCGAAGCGAGCTGCGCGTTCTCGGGTGCGGGTGTCTGCCGGCGGGAACTCGATTTCCTCGCTGGTCAGTTCCTTGTCGAGCAGGGCCGCTAGGTCTTCGGCGGAGAGACGGTAGGCGGGATTGGCGCGTCCCTTGCTGTCGAAGGGAACGCCTTCTTGCTCGAGCAGTTCCCGCGGGTCGTCGTCGCGTTCGCCGTCGGTCCAGCGGAAGGACGGGGACACTCTGCCGTCAGAGGTGAGCACCCGGTGGGCACCGTGAAGGCCGCCGCGGGTCGCGAGGTGGTTGCCGACGGGAACGGGGTGGCTTCCGATGAGGGCGGCCAGTGCCCCGTAGGTGGTCCATGAGCCGACGGGGATGGCCAAGAGCGCGGCGTGCAGCTCCTTCCAGCCGGCCCATTCCTCGGGCTCAGCCTCTGCCGCATTGATCGGTCCCGGCCACAGTTCCACCGCGCGGCGGGCCAGATCCTCTCCTCGGGCCAGGATCTCCTTGGCCCCCCACCGCGGAGCGCGGGCAATCTCCGCGTTCATGCGCAGAGCGCTCGATTCGAGGATCTCCTGCTTGCGTCGGAAGGGGTGGTTGGACAGTCGGCTGTTCTCGCCGGTCAGCGTGAGGTTTCCGAGGGTGTGGACCAGAAGTTCGTGCAGCTCCTGCGGGGATTGACCGTCCTCCACGTCGTCGAGCAGCACCTCGTCGAACCACTGTTGAGAAGGCTTCTGCGGGAGCACATGCTCGACGGTGAGCAGCGACTTGTCGTAGTCGACCTGTTCCGCCGCGCCGTAGCTCTCCTCAAGACTGCGCAGGACGAAGGTGCGCTGGAGCGGACGGCCTGCGGCGTAGAAGGGCTTGTGCAGGACAGCGTCGATGACGTCCGCATCGCTGGGCCAGACGCGGGGGCCGGACTTCTTGGAGGAGAGCTGGCGGCGTACGGCCTCATCCACGGGCAGAGCTGGGTCGATGTCTTTCGGCATCTCCATGAACAGTCGGTTCAGGCCCTGGGTGGCGGTCTGGCACAGCAGTCGACGGACCAGGTAACTCTCCACGTGGGCGAGGGCCTTGGCGGCCTGCTGCGGCGTGGCCTCCCCGCTGTCGGCACGTTCGAGAAGCAGCAGGGCAAGCGGGTAGTGGACCTGCCCACCCCACCGGTCGAGGCGTTCGAGGGCGTTGCGGAGCCCGGGGTCGGCTTCCCGCCCGGGTTCGACAATGCGCATGAGCCGTCGGCCACGTTCGGCGAGGGCGGTGATCTCCGCCCGCAGGCCCGCTTCGTCGTTGACGAATGCCTGGAGGCGCTTCTGCTGGTCGCGGTAGGTCTCGGTCTGCTTGGCCTTACTGTTGCCGCGCACCACCAGGTCCAGCCAGACCAGCAGTTCGAGGTTCTTGGGGCCGAGCTGCTGCTGCATCGGGAGCCAGACCTGCTGGTAGACGCGCTCACCAGAGCTGGGAAGCAGCATGAAGATGTAGTTGCGCAGCAAGTCGCTCTGGCTGAGCCCGACCCCGGTGTTGTTGATGGACTCGAAGATGCGGAACACGTTGTCCTGGGGGTCGGTGGTGATCTCGACGATCGCCAGCAGGTGCCCCAGGGTGCTCACGACCGTCTCCAGCCACTGCGGGCCGTGCTCCTGGGCTCCCTCGGCGAAGACGCCCCGGAAGAAGCGGTACGCCCCTCCGACGTTGCCGCCCCCGCCCGCATGGGGGCTTCCGTCGAGGCAAGCGATGAACTCTTCGCGGTCAGCCTGGGTGGGCAGGAGCCGGTAGTGGTCGTTGCCGTCCTCATACTGGTTGACCAGGTGCAGGTTCTGAATCTTCTCGGCAGTGCGGGCGAACTCCGAGCCCGGGGCCTCGCGCAACTGATCACGTAGGGCAGCGAAGGCGAGCATCAGCGTCGTGAGCCGTTGCTGGCCGTCCACGACGAGCCAGCGCTGCACGCCGGCGGCGGCGAGCTGCCCCGGAGCCAGCACCACCGACCCGATGAAGTGCGAAGCCGGCTTCTCCCCGTCCAGCTGGGCGTCCACGAGCTCGCGCACGTCCTCCCACAGCTGCTTGAGCTCCTTGTGGCTCCAGCTGTAGGTCCGCTGATAGAGCGGGACCTGGAACTGCTTCTCGCCTTGCACCAACTTGACGAACGTGACCTCTTGAGCGTGCACAGCAACCTCTTCGACTTGTGCCCCGGCTCGCGCGACCCGACGGCCATGCGTGAGCAGGGCAGGAGATTGATCATGTTTTTTTCACAGCGGCCCCAGCCACCCGCGTATCCGGACAAGGCCCGGCGTCAGCCTCCACCCGGGCGGCGGCCGGACCGAGGGCACGAGGCAGGTCCCCGCACTCGGGATAGCCTCCCGAGCCGCCATCCAGGGGCGCCTCGACCTGGGCGCCTGGCCAATGGGCTGCGCATCTGGGGCGACGCAATGGCCGGGGCAGCTATCAGTCTCAATTCGCAACCGTAATTCGGGAGTTGGAATCCATAAGCCTGCTCTCGCGAAACAGGTGCGCCATGTCGGATTCCAAGGCGTTCCGGATGTCCGCACCCAGACGCCCCCAGCCAAAGAAGTCGCAGGCAGCTCGCAGCAGCTCCTCGCGGTTCATCCCGGGGCACTCCGCCGCAAGCGCGTACAGGGCGAGCCTGCGCTCGCTCGGAGGCACGTGGGCGACCTTCCTCGTCCAGGTGGCGTCCGGCGTCCTGGCCTGGTGGACCGCGTCGCCCGCACGGCTGAAGACGCCCGGCTCCGTCTCCTGGGCGGTGCCAGCCCGTACGAGGCCGGAAAGGACGACGCGCACGTTGTCGCGGATCCGGCTGCCGGACCGGCCCACCCCCCATGCCTCTCGGGCTCGTTGGATCAGCAGATCCTCGTGAATGGGTCCCTCGATCGCGAGGATGGCCGCCAACAGGGACCGAAGTTCCGGTCGCGCGTCCACGGTGTGCATCTCGTAGGCGGAGTAGACCCTCTCCTCCGCCGTCCGGTAGGGCCTGGCCCAGGACCGGACGTGGTTTCCGTCGATGCGCAGACGCGCAGGCTCGGCTGACGACTCCGCCCTCGAACCGGAGTTCACGGCCGGCCCGGCAGAGGCTGTCGGGGGGTTCGGCAGCGGTTCGACCGTCTTGGCCGTCCGACCGGCAGGTCGGGCAACGGCTTCCTCGACGGCCGCGCGCAGACGGTCCTGCGCTCCCACCCGATCGCGATACCAGTCGGTGCCCCAGATCCGGTAGAGGTTCCACCCTAGGCCCGCCAGCACCTGCTCGCGCAGCCGGTCGCGGTCCCGAGCCACCTTGGAGGAGTGGTACATCGCACCGTCGCACTCGATGCCGAGCGCGTACGAGCCGGGGGCATCGGGGTGGCGCAGTCCGAGATCGATCCGGTATCCGGCGACACCGACCTGAGGCTGGACATCGTAGCCCCAGCGCTGGAGCACCTCGAGCACGGACTCCTCGAACGGACTCTCCGGCTCGGCCTGCTGCTGGACGAGTTGCTGCTCCAGGACGGAAGGGCCGTGCTGTGCGTACTGGAGATAGCGCTTGAGGTGCTGGACGCTCTCGTTCTCGCTCTCGGCGAGTTCATCGCCGGTGAACGAGGCCACCAGCTCCATCCGGTGCCTGGCCCGGGTGACGGCGACGTTGAGACGGCGCCAGCCTCCCGCCCGGTTGATCGGCCCGAAGTTGAGCGAGGGCTTTCCGTACTGGTCGGGCCCATAGCCGATGGACATGATCATCACATCGCGCTCGTCGCCCTGCACCGACTCCAGGTTCTTCACGAAGAAGCCGTCCAAGCGATCCTCGGTGAAGAAGCGGTCCAGGTCGGGGCGGTCGGCCCGGGCGCGGTCGACCGCCGCCTCGATGGCGGCCGCCTGGGCCAGGGAGAGCGCGACGACTCCCAGGCTCTGGCCGGGGCGGGTGTCGAAGTGGTGCAGGACGCGTCGGGCGACGAAATCCGCCTCGACGGGGTTGTCCTTGCGCCCGCCGCGGTCGTACGCGCCGCGCGCGTGGAAGAACTCGACGCCTACGTCGGCCCCCTCCTCCTGGGCGCCGGGGAAGGTCACCATCGAGTTGCCGTAGAACGACCGGTTGCTGAAGGTGATGAGGCCCTCGTGGCGGCTGCGGTAATGCCAGCGAAGGTCGAGGGGCTGCATCGCACCGGCCCGGCAGGCGTGCAGCAGCGACTCGAAGCTGTCCGGCGTCTCCTCGTCCCACTCGTCGGTGTCGTCGCCGACGGCGGAGTCGAAGAAGGACGTCGGCGGGAGCTGCTTCTCGTCCCCGGCCACGATCAGCGCTCTGCCCCGGTAGATGCAGTTCGCGGCATCGCCCGGCCGGACTTGGGATGCCTCGTCGAAGATGACGACGTCGAAGTGGTAATCGGCGGGCAGGAACTGGCTGACCGTCAGCGGACTCATCATGAAGCACGGCTTGACCAGCCGGACGACCTCCCCGGTGCGGGAGAGCAGGTCGCGCACCGGCATGTGCCGGGTCTTCTTCTCCGCCTCCTTGGTGATCACAGCACCCGGGCCCGCTGCGAAGCTGCGCGGCCTGCGCGAGTTGCACGCCTCGATCACCGCCCCGCGGGCAGCGGCGACAAGCCGCTCGTCCGCTGCGCGGAAGTCCTGGACGCGGGCGTCCAGTTCGGACGACCGGCTCACCCGAAGCCGCGGATCCGAGTCGAGTACCGCCTCGGCCCACGTGCGCAGCAGCGCCCCCTCCACGACGGCGGGGAAGTCCGCGGCCGCGATTCCGCGCTCCACGCAACCGGCGGCGAGGTCCCCGGCTCCGAAACCGCGCAGCTGCTCCTGCGCCGCGCTGAAGGCCCGCCACTCCTCGGGCCCGTGGGGATCCTGGAGCAGGCGGTCGAGAACGGCACGGGCTTGGTCGAAGGTGCCCAGCAGACGGGGCGAGAGCTGAATCCTGCGCGGCTCGGCGAAGAGCAGCAACAGTGCATCGGCCTGTTCCGTCCACCGGTGGATTCGCTGCTCGGTCACCTCGCACCAGTCCGCCACCGTGCCGAGCACGGCCCGGACCTGGAGCCGGACCAGCGGGTCCGGGGCGACGCCGTCCGCGAGTCTGGCCACCACGAGCTCGGGGCGGCCGCTGCTCGCGGAGAGGGCCAGGATGTGCCGTGCGGTGGTGAGCGCCTGCTGAAGCTGCTCGGACGGCCCGTCCGGCCCGGGGGCGTACCGGCCCAACAGCCGGCGGTGCTGCTCCCGTAGAGCGGCGTGCTGTCCCGCGGCCTGGTGCCAGGCCAGGGCGTCATCCAGTCGGCGAGGCAGGTTCTTGTGCCAGGCGCCGGAGACGGTGAGGGCTGCGACCGCGGCACGGTCGGCCTTGTACTGGCTGGAGAAGCGCGCCGTGATTCCGTGGTGCTGCTCCGCGAACCGCTGCACCAGGGCCGGGAGTTCCGCGGCCTGGCACACCTGAGGACTGAAGGCGTCCTGTGCCCGCTCTCGGGCTGCTCGCTCGGCCTCTGCGGCCTCGCGCAGTTCGGACGCCGCGGACTCCGCCTGGGCCAGGACGTCCGCGTCGAACCAGGCGGCGGGCGGTCGGCAGTCGGCCTCGCCCAGGTCGGCGAGCGTGAGCAGATCGAAAGCCGCTGCGGCTGACGTCGGCTTGGGCATCCCGAACGCGTCCGCAAGCTCGGCGAGGGTACTGGAGGGGTTCTCCGGCAGAGAGTCAGCCCGCCCGGAACGCTCGACAAGACCGCCTGCCGGCAACCTTCTGCGAAGCTCGCGTACGACCTCGTCGAGCTCCCGCACACTGCGCGGATCCGGCCCCTCGGCCGCGAACGGCCGCTGCTCGCAGGCCGTCTGAACATCCCTCAACGCATCGTCAGCCCCGGCCACCGTCTCAGAGGGCGCCTCTCCGACCAGCCCGAACCAGGTGAAGTCCGCGCCCTCCACGACCGGACGCCAGGATCGACTGATCGTCTCGGCCGCATCCACCAGCTGCCGCAGCACTCCCGCGGACAGGTCCCGGGTGATCCGGTCCCGCCCCACTCTCAACGTGAAGTGCCGTCCCGCGCGCTGCTCCAGTTGGAGAACGCGCCCCAGCACGTCGTGGAGGCTGCGCTGCAGCGGCAAACTGGTCTCGTTCATGGCGGCCGCGTACGCGGAGAGGGCCGTGCGGAGGTCGCGTGACCTCTCAAGTTCGTGAGCCGCTGCCCCGGTGGCCCGCACCTCGCTCGTCAGCACCCGGCTCAGCTCGGTGGCCACGGCCTTCTTGGACGTGTCGCCGCTGTGCAGGGCCAGGACGAAGTCGCCGAGCCCGACATCCCGGAGGCGGTTGCGCACGACGTCCAGAGCGGCGGCCTTCTCGCTGACGAAGAGCACCGTGCGGCCCGCGTGCATCAGCGCGGCGATCATGTTGGTGATGGTCTGGCTCTTGCCAGTTCCCGGCGGTCCACTCACGACGAAGGAACGGCCGTCCAGAGCCGCCGCGATGCACTGGCGCTGGGACGCGTCGGCGTCCAGCACCAGCGGCGTGCGCTCGGGCGGCTGGATGTCATCGATCCGGTCCAGGTCGGGCGGCTCGAACCCGATGCCATCTCCGGGAAGTCCCATGTCGGGGCCCAGCGCCACCGCCCGGACCAGCGGGTGGTCGAGGATCTGCTCCTCGTTCTGCAGCAGGTCCTGGTACATCGCCTCCTTGTAGGAGGCGAACAGGCCGACGACCATCCGCTCCTCGACCGTCCAACGGTGCTGACCGCGGGCGACCCGGCGGGCTGCGTCGAGCACGGCCGACGGACTGGACACGTCCATCCTGGCGACGGGTCCCCAGTCCACGCCCATGCGGGCCAACTTGACCGTGAGCGCCGGATTGTGGATCGCGTCCTGATCCTCTGCGGCATGCAGCCGCAGACTGCCGTTCCCGGTCCGGCGCAGTTCGACCGGCACCAGGAGCAGCGGGGCGGTGGACGGCTTTTCCTGGTCGTCGGACTCGTACCAGTCGAGCATGCCAACGCCGAGCCAGAGCACCCACAGGCCGTAGTCGTTGAACATCTGGCTGGCCTGGCTGCGCAGCCGCCGCAGCGCGCTGTCCAGGCCCGCCTGGGTCGTCTTCTGCGTGACCATGCCGGAGAGGCGGGCCTGTTCCTTCGCGAGAGAAACGCCGTCGCCCTCGTCGGCGTTGGCCGGTGCGACAGGGGCGAAGGACCAGCCGCCCGCAAGGCCACCGAGCAACACCGGCACTCCGGGGGAGTGGATCTCCAGCGTCGCCGTCTTCGTGTGCCGGAAGTTCAGCAGCCGGTTCCGGCCGCTCAGATCCAGCAGCGACTCACGCCAGTCGCCGAGAACCCGCCGCAACCGGTCGCGCCCCGGATCCCCGGACGATGCTGCGGCGACTGAACTCGGTATCGGCATGTCATCCGTCCAAACAAGTCAGATCAACGGTCGGGCGAGCCGAAGTGCAGACGGGCTCGAAGCGTCGAGAGTTCCATGATGGTACGGATACGACCGAAGTTCCTGGCGGCAGCCCTTCCCTCCCGCCGCACCGCTCCCCGCAGCCGACGTCACATTCTCTTCACGAGATGTGCAAGACAGAACCATAGGGGGTTCCGGTCGTTTGCCAAGTACGTTCCTGGCAATGCCTGCTGAGCCCCCTGGCAAGCTGGGCGAATTGATGCGAACTTCCGGGCAGGTCACGACTCACCCGTCAGATCTGCGCCATGGTGGCAGGCAGCACGTGACGCCGTCAGGCTCGGTAGCAGCGATCTCGAAGTTCGGAGATGACCGCCTGCTCGAGGGAGTTGACGGCATCGTCCACAGCGGCCACCCGTTCGGCCAGATCGAGGAGGTCGCCCAGATCCCCTGGCTCAGCGTCCATGAGCCGCCACACGTCGCTGGGGTCGATTTCAACAAGGTCAGCGAACTGTACGTCGACCACCTCGTGTTGCTCCCGGGCCAGGCGCACCAGGTGCAGCATCAGAAGCGTCTCGGCGTCGGTCATCTTGCTGTCCGCCGTGATGACGAGCCATGCGACCCACAACATCAACCGCGGGTGCCGGGTCCCCCCGCTCAGGCGCTCGGCGAGCTCGATCACGCGAGCCTCGTTCCGGAAAACAGCTTGCGCGTGGCGCCCCGCGACAAGCGTCGAGTAACGGTTCAGCACCACCGAGAGGGGCACGCCCACCGCCGGGATGCCAACCTTGATGACGTTGCGCTGCAGGAGATACTTCCCAACGACGGGGAGCCCTTTGGCGGCGTGCAATACCCCCTTGGAGTAGAAGCGCTTGATCACCGGCCGCACCACGGCCGGGACCGCTATGAGCACGCCCTCCCGGGCCACTTCCCCGCCCTTGATGGTGAAGGCCACGCGATAGAGCTTCCACATGTCCTCGGGATCGGACAGGTCGAGCGGAACCCGGTAGAGGACGGCGATGTCGTGGGCCAGGCGGAGCTGTAGCCGGGTGATGAACGCGACGTCGACCATTACGGTCGCGATGGCGGCCGGGAGGGTCGCCGGCGAGGCGCCGCCAAGGCTCCCGATGGTGGTGGCCACAGCCAACGTGTAAGCCCCGGCAGATATGCCGCCTTCGATGGCGGCGTACCGGGCCGCCATCTTGATCCGCTGATCGACGATGGCATCCGCAGGAACGCCCGCGTAGCGCTGCTGGAAGTATTGCCAGTCCACCTTGTCGGTGTAGGAGCTCAGAGCCTGGGCGCTGAGCTTGGCGAACCAGTCCCCCGACTTGATGTCATCCGCGCTCAACCCCGCAATGAACTCGCGTATCTCAGCGCGCTCATGCTCGACCACCTCCCGTTCGGCATCGCCTCCGCCGTCGGCGGCGGCATCGGTGCGAACCTGGGCGGAGTCAATCGGGGCTTCGGTCATAGCGAGTTCTCCCAGGGGTCGATCGGTCGGCCAGACGGAGGGCGCGAACGGCTCACCAACATCACAAGTTCTTCACGAGAGGGGCAGGACAAGAACAATAGGGGTTCCGATCCTGTGCCAAGTGCCCTCCTGACGAAGGAAGCTGTGGGCAGTCAGGTCCGCAGGGCACGCAGGACATGGACGACGTCCTCCTGCCAACTGCGCAGTTCGGCAGTGCTCGGGGGGAGGGCGAACTGGTGGTGGTGGCATGCCGCGCTGAGGTTGCGCCAGACCGCAGCGAGCCGTCCGGCCAACTGCGCGTCCAGGTGCTGGGCAAGCCACGCTGCCTTGGTCCCGAACTTACAGGCCGTCAGGTCCGGCCGGTGGGCACGGAGGTAGCGGTCAAGCTGCTCCTCCAGGGCGCGGCGCAGCAGGAAGGCGGCGGCACGGGGATGAACGAGCCCGGACTCGCCCACGGTGAGCAGGACGGTAGCCGCCGTGAGCCGGCGCGCGGTGACGGTGTCCGTAGGCGTGGTCACAGGGCTCGGAGTCCTTCCGCAACGCGAGCGGCCCGCCGGACGAACGCACGCCCGTCGCCGAGGCCGGCAAGGGTCTGGTGTGCGCCGCGGTTGGTCTGGCTGACGAAGTCAGCGGCCTCGCGGCCGAGTCGGCGCTCGATCTCCGCGTACACCTCCCGCTTGCTCCTGCGCTCCCCGAAGAGGGCGAGGGCGGCGAGGTCGGTGAGTTCCCCGGCGTTCTCGAGTGCCAGTTCCACGGTGGCGTAGGTGTTACCGGGGTTGGCGAAAAGCGTACGGCGAGCGGGTTCACGCAGGGCCGCCTCGAGGGCGACGCGGCACTGCCCGGGCAGGATCTCGGCGAGGATCTGCTCGGTGACGCGGCGGTCGTCCACGACGGCGCGGGCGTAGTCGAGTTCACGGGCGACGGGATCGTCGGCGGCTGCCACGGTGACGACCGAGCCGGTTCCGCGGCCGACCTCGACAACGGTGGCCGGGATGCGGTGGAACCGCAGGGCGTCCGGCAGACGCGTGTCGTGGGAGAAGACAACGACCTGGCGGGTCTGCGCGACCATGTTCAGCAGCCGGGCCAGGCCCTCGACCTTCCTGGGGTCCATGGCCTGGACGGGGTCGTCGATGACGAGGAACCGGAAGGGGCTCCGCTCGGCCATCGCCCGGGGCAGGAACAGGGCCAGGGCGAGCGAGAAGAGCTCCCCCTGGCTGACAACCCCGAGCGCGGAGGCGTCGACGTCATCGACCGCGACCTGCAGCGTGACGCCGCGGCGGGTGAAGCCGTCGGATCCAGTGAGGGTGACGTCCGCCAGCGCGACGTTGCTCTCCTGGCACAGGTACTGCCAGATGTCCTGGGCAGCGGACGCGATGGCGCGCATGCGCTCAGCACGAAGCTCGGCCTGACAGGCCTTCAGCCAGTCGCGAGCCTTGCGGATCCGCGTGATGACGGGCTTGGCGTCGACCGCCGCGTCGGCGGCGGACAGCCAGGACGCCAGCTCCGGGACGAGGGCCTGCCACTGCTCGTCGAGTTCGGCCAGTCGGCGGGCTGCCTCGTCGCGGATCTGGCGGCATGCCGCGGCCAGGGCGGAGGCGCGCTTCTCCGCGTTGGCCGCGAGTTCCTCGTGGTCCTGGATGCTGCGGCAGGCATCCCAGTCGTCCCACAGAGGGTGGAGCGCCTCGGGGAGGCCGCTGGGGCGCCGATGTGCCATGGCCCTCAATTCGCCGGCTGCGGTGCGCAGTTCGCGGCGGACCCGCTCGGCCTCCTGGGCCTGTTCGTGCAGCGTCTCGATATGGACGACAGCTGCCGCGGCCCAGTCGTCGTCGAGGCGGTCGGTGCTCGCGCAGACCGGGCAGGTGTGGTCCTTCGGGTGCCGCTGCCGCAACCGCAGGGCCCGGTCGAGCAGGTCGGCGCGTTCCAGCGCCGCTCCGGCTTCGGTGAAGCGGTGGTCCTCCGCCCCGGCAAGGGCCTCGCGCAGGAGGGCGACGGCGGCCGCAACCGCGTCCGGGTCGGGACCTTCGAGGGTCGAGTACCGGCGCAGGCGGGCGAGTTCAGCCGCGTCGGCGGGCGGGGTTCCGGTGACCAGCGCGCGGATCTGCTCGCGGTCCGGGATGCGGGCTGCCAGTGCCTGCTCCGCGGCCCGCGCGCGTTCGTCCGCGGTGGCGGCGAGCCGGTCCTGGAGGGCCGGGAGGGCGGCCTTGGCCTGTCGCTCGTTCTCGCCCAGCTCCTTCTCGCGATCGGCCAGCAGCTCCTGGGCCTCGGCCAGCGCCCCGAGGCCCAGCAGGGACGCCAGGCGGTCGTACATCTGCGCGGGCTTGGCGGTCATCAGTTGGCCGAGTTCGCTGTAGGACAGGATCGGCCGGAACGAGCGCAGATCCTCCTCCCAGCCCAGTGCTGTCAACGGGAGCGGGTCCGGGCCCAGGCCGGTGACCTGCGTGCTGCAGTCGGTCCAGGCCGGGCCGGTCCAGACGCGACTGATGGCGAGCGGCTCTGTGCGGCCGGGGACAAGCAGCCGGAGGTCGAGGCGGCTCTCGCCTTCGTGGTGCAGATTCCGCCAGCCGTCCTGCTGGAGTTGCTGGACGTTGCGGCCGTCCTCGTCCTCCCAGCGTCGGTTGCGCCCGGTGAGCGCCACCTCGATGCCTTCGGCGAAGCTGGACTTGCCGCTGCCGTTGCGTCCCTGAACCACCGTCAGCCCGGGGCCGGGCGGCAGCTCCAGGGTGACGGCGGTTCCGATGCCGCGGAAGCCCTGGGCGGTGAGGGACCGCAGGTAGACGCCGCGCTCGACGGCGGGCCGGGTGTCCTCGATGATCTGCAGGACGTCGCGGACGGTCGCGGCGATGTCCGCCGGCAGGCCGGTGCCGGCCAGTCGCGTGCGGACGATGTCGCGGAGGGGCGGCGCCGGGTCCGCCGAGCTGGACGTTGAGGAGGTGGATCGACTGGACGGTTCCTCAGGTGTGCTCACGGTGAACTCCCAGGGAGAGAAGTGGTTGATGCAGCACGTGCAGATGAGCAAGTCGGGTGGACAGACGGTGCCTTGAGGCGGGCACCACGATCGGAGGCGGCTGAACGGCCAGCGGCTGCGTCAGGGCGCAGGATCGCTCTTCGCGGTGTCGTCGATGTTGGTGAGGCAGGCCTTCATGAAGGCATCACGGCTGACGGTGCCGCCGACCTGCTGGGTGGAGATCGCGGCGTACTGCTGGGAGCAGGTGGCGTCGCTGGCGGTGTAGCTCAGGACGCCGCCGTCGGTGTAGACGCCGCCGGATATGGCGCCTGCCGCGTAGGCGCCCAGCAGCGTCGACCGGCCGAAGACCGGCTTGGTGACGGTGACGGTGCGGGTCACGGTCTTCGGCGGCCGAGCCTCGGCGCGGGCCGCGCGCTGGTCGGCGGCGGCCTCACGGTTGCGGGCGTCCGCAAGGGCGGAGCGCGCACGGACGTCGACGGTGACGGCAGCGGCGAGCGCAGCGGTCACGGCGGCGGCTGCGAGAGCGGCGGCTCTGGTTCTGGTCACGGTGGCGGCTTCTCCTGGGGTTCGGGCCGCGGTGCAGGGTTCTGGGGGGCACGGCACGGCAACGCGGGTGCGGTGCTGGGTGTTGGTCCGGAGGGCGGTACTCAGCGGACCTTGACCCAGTCCTGGCAGCCGTTGGTCTTGAAGACCTCGCCCTTGCGGACGGTTACGCGCCCGGTGCCGGAGAGGTTGTCGTTGGCGATGATCGAGCTGAAGCTGCCAGAGGAGTCCTTGTCCCGCTCCCAGTAGCAGTTGGGGATGGCGGCGTCGGCAGGGCCCTTCGTCTTGTACGTGCCGGGCTTCATGTCCTCGCCCACGAGGTACTCGCCATCACCGGCCACGCTGAAGGCGGCCGCGACCGGGGCAGCGCTGCCGCTGGAGGCGCCGGTGCCGCCCGAACCGGTCGTGGGCACTGCGGACTTGGGGGCGGCCGGGGTCGCGGTGACCGTGACGGTCGTCGTCACCGTCGTCGCCGGAGCGGGGGACGGGGGAGACGCCTCGGCCTTGCCCGGGCCTCCGCCGGCCATACCCGCACCGAGACCGAGAGCGGCCACTGCGACCAGCCCGTGCGTGAGCACCGACCGCCGGCGCGACGGCCGACCGCCCGGCATGCCGGCGGGAGCGGGGCCGGGGGTCGGGGCGGGGAACTCAGGGTTGTGGGACATGGCGTCGTTGCCCTTCTGGGAGGGGTTCGGTAGGGAATCTGGAACCGGGGCGACTGCTCGTTGCCGCATCAGGAAACGGGACTGGGCACGTCCGGAAGGCGGGCGCCCGGTCTGCGACGCTCCTGCACCGGCAGCGCCGCGCCCCTCGGTTGACGGCGGGTCAGGCCTGCTGCTCGGTCTGGTACTTCCACGCCTACGACTGGATGGAGGTGAGGTGCCAGCCGGCGCAGTGCGGGCAGGCATAGCAGCGGACCGGCTCCTTGGCCCGGGTGGTGGCGCACCCCCGGGCCTGATTGCGCTGCTTGATGGAGACGAGCGCCAGCTCGGCGGCGATCCGGTCAGGGAACCAGGTCTTGCCGCATGACATCGCCCGCGTCCGCGGCGGGAGCCCCAGGGCCCGGTGGAGCGAGCGGGCGGTGCGGCGACGGTGGCTGTGGTGCACGGCTTCTCCTCGCTGGGTGCGTCTCGGCCACGGGGCGGCGAGACGGGCGGTGGTCCTGGGGATTGGCGCTCTGCGGCCGAGGCGGTACCGGCTGCGGTCGTGCAGGTGCGTCGGGCGTCGTGCTGGCAGGGCTCGGCGACGGCCTCCGGGTAGGACCCAGGGCTTCTCCGCTCCCCATTGGAAGCGAGAGCATCAAAGCATGGAACTGAAAGCATCGTCAAATGGCATCCGGGGTTTGACACGTGCTGTAAGGTGTTAACTGTTCCCGTCGAGAGGTGCAGGACTCACGCCATGCCAGAGCCCGCGCAGCCCACATCGCCGTCATCCGCCCAGGTCACCGCTGCTGAGATCTCCCGCATCGCGGGCGTGACCCGCGCGACGGTCAGCAACTGGCGCCGCCGCCACGCCGACTTCCCCGCACCCAATGGGGGAACCGAGAGCAGCCCGCTCTACGACCTCGCAGAGGTTCAGGCCTGGCTACGCGACCGTGGCCACACCTCCAGCGCCTCTGCCGCCGAGGCGCTGCGCACCGCCCTGCGGCTGCACGGGCCGGATCCGGACTCAGCCCGCTTCTTCCTGCTTCTGGCCAGAGCGCACATGCTCACGGAGCGCACTCCGGACGAGCTGGAGCTACTGCCGGACGAGCAACTGCTCACCACCGCAGAGACGGCGGTCAACGCCCCCCATCCGCTGCTCGGCGTCAGGGAGGAGCCCGCCCGCTTCGCGCCTGGCGACGTCGCGGTCGTCCGCTCGCTGCTGACGTGCGTGCGCGAAGCCGGAGTCCAGGACGCCATGGACGTCCTGGCCGAACGCGAGCTGGAGGAGTCCGCCGCCACCGGGGCCTACCAGACTCCCGAGGGCCTGGCCGACCTCATGGCTGGCCTGCTCCCCAAGGACACCGACAGCGTTCTCGACCCGGCATGCGGCAGTGGCACCCTTCTGGTCGCCGCAGCTGAGCACGGAGCCCACCGGGTCTGCGGCCAGGACTCCCTGTCCCTCCAGGTCCAGCGCACCCTCCTCTCCCTGGTCCTGGCCGACACCGCACTGCAGAACGGCGACCGCGCCCAGGCCCACGTGGGCGACAGCCTCCGCCACGACGGCTTCCCCGACGAGACCTTCGACGCGGTGCTGTGCAACCCGCCCTTCGGCGACCGCGACTGGGGTCATGACGAACTCGCCTACGACCCCCGGTGGGCCTACGGCGTCCCACCGCGCCTAGAGTCCGAACTCGCCTGGGTGCAGCACGCCTTGGCGCACGTCAAGCCGGGCGGATGGGTCGTCATGGTCCTCCCGCCCGCCCTCGCCTTCCGGTCCTCTGCGCGCCGCATCCGCGCGGAGCTCGTCCGCAGCGGGGCCGTGCGGGCGGTCGTCTCTCTGCCGCCGCGCGTCGCCTTCCCACTGCACGTGGCTTTGCAGGTGTGGGTGCTGCAACGCCCTGAGTCGGGGGGGCCTGACCGGCCGTCAGTGCTTTTCATCGACGGCGAAGGGGGCGAGGCGCGGGAGACCGGCGGCGGAGCCGGGACCGCGGGAATCAGCTCACGGACGAGCGGGCAGACCCGGCGGATGTCGTTCGACTGGGCCGCGCTGACCGCGCGTGTCCTGCCGCAGTGGGCCGTATTCCGAGACCGCCCGGAAAGCTACACCGGCGAGGCCGGATTCGCGCGGGCCGTGCCTGTTGTCGACCTCCTCGACGACATCATCGACCTCACACCCGGGCGCCAGGTGCGCGCCGGCGCGGCGGAGATCGAGCCGGAGGCACTGGTCGGGCAGCTGGAACAGTTGCAGGGTCAGCTCGCCCAGCAGATCCAGACGCTGGCGGACGCGGCCGGGGCCCGATCGTGGCCAGCGGCCGGCGCGGAGCTGCGGAAGTGGCGCACCGCCACAGTCGCCGACCTCAGCCGAGGCGGCGCGCTGACCGTGATGCGGGCTGCCGCCCCGAGCTCCAGGGACTCGCGGGGCGGGGCCGGCGGTGCGGCAGCCGCGGGCGGGCACCGGCCTGTGCTCACCGCACATGACGTCGCGTCAGGCGGCCCCCCGTCCGGGCACACGAACGAAGCTCACCCCGAGCCGGGAAGCGATGTCGCGGAAGGTGACGTCCTGGTCCGCGCGCACCCCGGCAACGACCAGACCGCGCCGATGACCCGGGTCGCCGGGCCCGACGACGCCGGCGCCGTACTCGGCGCCCACCTGCACCTGCTGCGCCCGGACCCGGCCCGACTGGACCCCTGGTTCCTGGCGGGCTTCCTCGGCGCGGCCGACAACATCGCGAGCGCCTCCACCGGCAGCAGCCTGGTCCAGGTCACCGTCGGGCGCCTGCGCGTCCCACTACTGCCGCTGGCCGAGCAACAACGCTACGGACGAGCCTTCCGGCAGGCGTACGAGCTCGCAGCGGCGGCACGGCGGGCAGCCGCGCTCGCGGCGGACGCGGCGGCGACCGCGGCGGCCGGACTCACCACCGGGGCGCTCGTGCCCACGAAATCGAACGATCGAACCGACCAGGGCCAATCCGCCTGAACGGCAGGCGACTGTCAGTCCCACCGATCACAATGCACCTGTCCCGTCCCAGCTCCCGCGGACGGCACGGCCCGAGAGGAAACCGGGGAATCCCGTGAACAGCAGCAAGCACACGGAACTGGCGAACCACGCCTGGTCCGTCGCCGACCTCCTGCGCGGCGACTACAAGCAGTCCGACTACGGCAAGGTGATCCTGCCGTTCACCGTGCTGCGACGGCTGGAGTGTGTACTCGAGCCGACCCGCGCGAAGGTCGCCGAGGTCGCGGAGCAGTTGGCCGGCCAGGACATCGACGAGGACCGGTTCCTGCGGAAGGCCTCGGGCCACTCGTTCTACAACAAAACCCCGCTGACGCTGCGGAAGATCGCGGGCGACCCGCAGAGCGCCGCCACGAACCTGCAGTTGTACGTGGCCGGTTTCTCGGACAACGCGCGGGAGGTCCTGGAGAAGTACGAGTTCAACCAGCAGATCAGGAAGCTTCACGGCGCCGACCTGCTCTACCAGGTCATCGGGAAGTTCGCGGACCTGGACCTGCACCCCGAACGCGTGCCCAACCACAACATGGGCTACATCTTCGAGGAGCTCATCCGCCGCTTCGCCGAGCAGTCGAACGAGACCGCGGGAGAGCACTTCACCCCGCGCGAAGTCATCAAGCTGATGGTCAACCTGCTCATCGCGCCGGACGCGGACGCACTGAGCCTCCCGGGTGTGGTGCGGACGGTCCTCGACCCCGCTTGCGGCACCGGCGGCATGCTAAGTGCCGCCGAGGACCACATCACTGCCCTCAACCCGGCGGCGCGAGTGGAGGTCTACGGGCAGGAGCTCAACCCGGAGTCCTGGGCGATCTGCCGCTCCGACCTGATGATCAAGGGGCAGGACCCCGACCACATCGCCTTCGGCAACTCCTTCAGCGACGACGGCCACAAGCGCGAGAAGTTCGACTACCTGCTCGCCAACCCCCCGTTCGGCGTGGAGTGGAAGAAAGTCCAGAAGGCGGTCGAGGACGAGTACAAGACCCTGGGGGAGGCCGGACGGTTCGGTGCCGGCCTGCCAAGGATCAACGACGGCTCACTGCTGTTCCTGCAGCACATGCTGTCGAAGATGAAGCCAGTGGATGCGCGGGGCGGGGGCGGTTCGCGGGTCGCCATCGTCTTCAACGGCTCCCCGTTGTTCACAGGAGCGGCCGGGTCGGGCGAGTCCAACATCCGCCGGTGGATCCTGGAGAACGACTGGCTGGAGGCGGTCGTCGCCCTGCCCGACCAGCTCTTCTACAACACCGGAATCTCCACGTACTTCTGGATCCTGACGAACCGCAAGGACGCCGACCACAAGGGCAAGGTCGTCCTGCTGGACGCCCGCGACTACTGGCAGAAGATGCGCAAGTCGCTCGGCGACAAACGCAAGGAGCTCGGCGACGGGACGAACGGCCGCCCCGACCACATCGGCGACATCACCCGGCTGTACGCGGAGGCCATGCAGGTCGCGAAGGACCCCGAGCACCCGCTGCACGGCAAAGTCAAGGTCTTCGCCAACGAGGACTTCGGCTACCAGCGTGTCACCGTCGAACGCCCACTGAAGCTGCGCTTCGAGGTCACGGAGGAGACCTTGGCGGCGCTGGCGGAGGCCAAGCCGGTGGCGAAGCTGGAGCGGAGCGAGGAGTTCGTCGCGGCGGTGCGTACGTTGCTCGGCTCGTTCTGGACGACGAAGTCCGAGGCATTCGTCGCGCTCAAGGACGCGGTGATCGCGGCCGGCCTGAGCTGGCCGACCGGAGCGCCGTTCGTTAAGGCAGTACGAGAGGCGGTCGGCGTCCGGCACCCCGAGGGCGAGGTCCAGAAAGTCAAGGGCGCGCCGGAGCCGGACGCGGACCTGCGGGACTTCGAGAACGTCCCGCTCGGTGAGGACGTCGAGGACTACCTCAAGCGGGAGGTGTTGCCACACGTCCCCGACGCGTGGATCGACGACACGAAGACCAAGATCGGCTACGAGATCCCGTTCACCAGGCACTTCTACGTGTATCAGCCGCCGAGATCGCTGGCAGAGATCGACGCGGAGTTGAAGTCGTTGGAGGCGGAGATTCAGGCGCTGCTGGGTGAGGTGACCGAATGACGTTTCCCGCCAACTGGCAGACTCGCCGAGCTCGCTTCTCGTTCTCGCGTCGCGATGTACGAGGCGCTGACGCCCCCTTGGCGTCTGCGACCAAAGACGGCGTCAGTCTGCGAAGCGACCTGGACTTCGCGGTGTGGAACCCGGACTCCAACGTCAGTAACTACAAGCTCGTTGAGCCAGACGACTTCGTCATCGGCCTGCGATCCTTCCAGCACGGGATTTCGCACTCCGCCGTGCGGGGCGTCGTGAGCCCGGCATACACGGTTCTGCGGTCAGCCGGCGACTTGGATCCGAGATTCTTCAAGCACTATTTCCGGTCCAGCCTACTCATCTCCCATCTGGCGAACATCACCCAGGGTATCCGCCAGGGTCAGGCAATTGATATTGAGGCCTTCCAGAACCTCCCGATGCCCGTACCGCCACTGGAGGAGCAGCGTCGCATCGCCGACTTCCTCGACGCCGAAACCGCCCGCATCGATCAGATCAGTCAACTGCGTGAGCGGCAAAGGAGGCTGCTCGAAGCGCGAAGGTGGTCACATTTCCAGGCAGAGTTGGACCGTGCGCAGGCTGACGCCATTCCCCTGCGGAGGGTAATCCGTTCTGTCATCGATGGACCCTTCGGTAGCGCCTTCTCCAGCGATGACTATGTGGACGAAGGTGCGGCAGTAGTGCGTCTGGGAAATATCGGATTTGCGGAGTATAAAGGAGGAGATCAGGCAAGGATTCCGACCACACTATTCGAGCGATTCCGATATCATGAAGTAGGCGCAGGAGACGTGTTGATCGCTGGTCTCGGGGATTCTCGGAACCACGCTGGACGCGCATGCGTAGCTCCCGACCTTGGTGCAGCAATCGTCAAAGGTAAGTGTTTCCGGGCTCGCGTCGAAAAGGACGTGGCTGACGCCGACTTCATCGCGCTCTTGCTCTCATCGCCTGTGGGAGCCAGCGCGATAGAAGGCAGAGGTTCAACTCGCTCGATGATCAACCTTGAGATCGTGAAGTCGGCGCTCCTGCCGATCCCTCCACTTGCGCGACAGCGACAGTTGGTGAGCGAGCACCGCAAGAGCTGGCTGCATACAAAGGCCACCATGTCTGCATGCGACCGCCAGTTGGCGACACTTGCCGAGCGCCGCCAAGCCCTCATTACCGCCGCCGTCACCGGCCAGTTCGACGTGTCCACCGCATCCGGTCGAGGAGTTACGGAGTAACCACCATGCCCGCGATCCACACCGAGGCCGCCTTCGGCGAGGCCATCGTCTCCGCGCTGCTCGAGCGCGGCTGGCGCGAGGCGCGCCCGCAGGACTACCGGTCCGAACTGGCCCTGGATACCAACGAGTTGTTCACCTTCATCGGCGCCACCCAGCCCGACGAGTGGGACGAGCTGGTCACCACCCAGTACGCCGGTGACGTCGCCGAGGCGCAGCGTGGCTTCGCCAAGCGGCTCGGGCAGGCCATCGCCTCCGACGGCCTGATCAAGGTGCTCCGCGACGGAGTGAAGGATCGCAGCGTCCACCTCCGCGTCGCGTACTTCCGGCCGAACCTAGTTGTCGACAACTCCGTCCTCGACAACTACCGGGCGAACCGCCTCACCGTCGTCCGGGAGCTGGAGTACGCGACCAAGCAGGCGGACAAGGGCAACCGGCTCGACCTCGCACTGTTCCTCAACGGCATCCCGGTTGCCACTGCCGAGTTGAAGAACGCGCTCACCCGCCAGGGCGTCGAGCACGCCAAGGCGCAGTACCGCACGGAGCGCGACGAGAGCGAGCTGATCTTCACCAGCCGCGTCATCGCCAACTTCGCCATCGACACGGACCTCGTCTTCGTCGCCACCCGCCTGCGCGGGCCCAAGACACAGTTCCTCCCCTTCAACACCGGTTCCGCCGGCCCCGGCCAGCCTGGCGGGGCGGGCAACCCTGCCCTCACCACGCCCGGCCGCTACCCCACCTCCTACCTCTGGGAGCAGGTCTGGCAGCGGGACAACTGGCTGGACCTGCTGCAGCGGTTCGTCCATCTCCACAAGGAGAAGAACGCGTCCGGCAGCGGCAGCACCACCAAGCTGATCTTCCCGCGCTTCCACCAGTGGGACGTCGTCAAGAAGTTGACCGCCCACGCCGCCACCCACGGTGCGGGGCACAACTACCTCGTCATGGCCTCCGCCGGCTCGGGTAAGTCCAACACCATCGGCTGGCTCGCCCACCGCCTCTCCGACCTGCACGCCTCCCCCAACCCCGCCGACCTCGACCCCGAGGCCCTCGCCGCCGGGCTCCAGCCCGGCGTGCCCGTCTTCGACAAGGTCATCGTCATCACCGACCGCCGCAATTTGGACGCCCAACTCCGGGAGACGGTCGGCAGCTTCGAGCAGACCGCCGGCCTGGTTGTCGCGATCGACGAGAAGCACGGGGCGAAGGGCGCCCAGCTGGCCCAGGCGCTCTCCCGCGAAACCGGGAAGATCGTCACCGTCACCCTGCACTCCTTCCCTGCGCTGCTGGACTACCTCAAGCGGAACCCGACCGAGATCCAGGGGCACCGGTTCGCGATCATCGTGGACGAGGCCCACTCCTCCCAGTCCGGCGACGCGGCCACCGCCGTCCGGGCTGCGCTGCGCGACCTCGGGCTGGACGCCGACTCCGACGACGGGGGCGCGACCGAGGTCGAGGCCGGGCCGGCCACCGGCACGGCCGCCGTCAAGGAGCGCCTCCGCCGCAAGGCGATCGAGCGCTCCCGTGCCGCGAACCTGTCCTACTTCGCCTTCACAGCGACCCCCAAGGCCAAGACGCTCGAGCTCTTCGGTGAGCTGGAGGACGTCGACGGCGAGGCCAAGTACCGCCCGTTCCACACCTATTCGATGCGGCAGGCCATCGAGGAGGGGTTCATCCTCGACCCGCTGCGTAACTACGTCACCTATGACACCTACTGGAAGCTGGTCAACAACCCGGCCGACGACCACGAGGTGGACCCGAAGAAGGCGAACCCGCTCCTCGCCCGTTTCGCCCTGACCCATGCGTCGACCGTGGCCCAGCACGCCCAGGTCATCGTCGAGCACTTCCTCGCGCACACCCGTCCCCGCCTCGGCGGACGTGCGAAGGCGATGGTGGTGACGGCTTCCCGCCACAGCGCGGTGCAGATGTCGCGGGCCATCAAGAGCTACATCAAGGACCGCGGTTACGACGCCCGCTACCCGGACCTCGGCGTCCTCGTCGCGTTCTCCGGCTCGCTCACCATCGACGGCGAGGAGACCACCGAGCCGAAGGAGAACGGCGGCCTCTCCGAAAGCGCGCTGCCGAAGACCTTCGCCTACACCCGGGCCGACGACAAGTCGGTGCGGGCCGGCGGCCCCGGCAAGCAGGAGTTCCGGATCCTGGTCGTGGCGGAGAAGTACCAGACCGGCTTCGACCAACCCCTCCTGACGACCATGTACGTCAACAAGACCCTGACCGGCATCTCGGCCGTGCAGACGCTCTCCCGGCTCAACCGCACCGCCGAGCGCAAGTCTCAGGCGGACCTGGCGGTCCTGGATTTCGTCAACGACGCGGAGGCGATCCAGGAGGCGTTCCGTCCGTACTTCGAGGAGGCGATGACCCTCCCTTCGGACCCCAATCTGCTCTACCAGGCGCAGAGTCGCGTCATGTCCGCGCCCATCCTCACCGCCGCCGAGATGGACGCGTTCGCGGAGGCGTACTTCGCCGCCCAGGACAAGGCGGGTGGCTCGGCCGCGAAGTGGGAGAAGCTGCACGCGGAGCTGTACCGGCTGCTCGCCCCCGCGGTCGCGCGCTTCGAGGCCCTGCTGGACAGCGAGGACGACGATGATCAGCAGACCGCCGAGGACTTCCGCGCCAACCTCAACGACTACGTGCGCAAGTACGGCTTCCTCGCGCAGATCGTCCCGTACTTCGACCCCGAGCTGGAGCGCCTGCATCTCTACGGGCGCTACCTGCTCAACCGCCTGCCCCGCCGCGCCGACGGCGGCGTCGACATAGGGGAGGTCGACCTCAGCCACCTCCGCGTGGAGAAGACCGGCGAGTACGACATGGGCCTGACCTCCGAGGGCCCGTCGCTGATCGCCAACGTCGGCGAGGGCAACGGCGTCCCCAAGGAGCCGGAGAAGTCCCTCCTGTCCGAGCTGATCGCGAAGTTCAACGACAAGTTCGGCACCGACTTCACCGAGCAGGACCTGCTGCCGGCCTTCAACGCGACGCTGGCCGAGACCGAGGTCCGACAGGCGGCGGTGGTCAACGACGAGGACAACTTCGGCAAGGTCTTCGACCGCGTCTTCGCGGACAAGGTCGAGGACTACGTCGGCATCGTCACCGACCTCGGCAAGCGCTACTTCGCTCCCGACAAGGGCTTCCGCTCCAGCCTCGACCGCAGCGCCCGCCGCGCCGCCTGGCGGATGATCCGCCGCGAGGAAGGCGTCGACGACGTCGCCTGACGACCCGTCAATCATTCTTCGAGGATGGAGCGTTGCAGTCTGGTCTCCTCGCCGGCGGCTCTGGACTGGAGATCACCTTGCCGGTCACACTGAACCCGTACACACACCGTCTTCACAACCACAGAGGTCAGGAACGGGGGCACCGGCGTGCCGGGCGAGGTCATCTCCGAGCGCTACGAACTCCTGGAGGAGCTGGGCCAGGGTGGCATGGGCAAGGTCCGGCGCGGCTATGACACCGTGCTGGACCGCCCTGTCGCGGTCAAGCTGATCCGGCAGGAGTCGGTCGGATCTCCCGTCGAGGCCGAGGAGTTCGCCCGGCGCTTCCGCCGCGAGGCCCGGATCACTGCCCGCATCCAGCATCCGGGCGTCCCACAGGTGTACGACGCAGTCCTCGACGCGAGTTACGAGCGGCTCTTCCTCGTCATGGAACTCGTCGAGGGCGTCTCCCTCCACGCGTACCTGCGGCCGGGCCACCCGCTGCCGATCTCCTGGGCAGCGGCGGTCGCCGCCCAGGTCGCAACCGTCCTGTCCTACGCGCACGAGGTCCCTGTCATCCACCGCGACCTCAAGCCCAACAACATCCTCGTCGCCCGCGACGGCACAGTGAAACTCCTGGACTTCGGCATCGCCGCGCTGCTGCGCACCGACGTCACCAAGCTGACCGCCACCGGCAGCCCGATCGGCTCCTATCACTACATGGCCCCGGAGCAGGTCCGCGGGGGCCGGAACACCCCGGCCACCGACCTCTACGGCCTCGGCTGCACCCTGCACGAACTCCTCTCCGGCCAGCCTGTGTTCGACGCCGACAACGACTTCGCGCTCATGTCGATGCAGGTGGGCGCCGCCCCGACGCCGCTACGGCAGCTGCGGCCCGAGGTCCCGGAGGGCTTGGAAGAGCTCGTGCTGGACCTGCTGCGAAAGGCCCCCGAGGCGCGCCCGGCCGACAGTCAGGAAGTCCACGCCCGTCTGGTTCCGTTCCTCCCGCCCGCCGGATCTGTTCCGGAACCGGCCGAGGCCGGGCCCGTCGGCGCCCCGGACCCGACGGGCGTCTTCCGTTACCCCTACGCGCCGCGGCCCCGCCCCCAGGTGCCGGCTGCGGCGGCCCCGGTGCCCACCGCGATCGACGCGGGCCCGCTGCCGATTCCAGAGCAGTTGCGTGCAGAGGTGCGGAGCGTCCGAGCCCAGGCAGAGGCGCTCATGCGGGAAGGACGCTTCGCCCAGGCCGCCGAGATCCTGGACGCGGTCGTCGAACCCGCCGCCCGGTCCCTCGGCCGCGACAGCCGAACCGTGCTCGACCTGCGCAAGCTCCGCGCTGTGGCGCGCTATCTGGGCGGCGACTTCCGTGCGGCGCTGCCGGAGTTCGAAGCCCTCTCCGGCGCCTACGCCCGCATCGCCGGCCCGCTCGCCGCCGACGTGCTCGACTGCCGCAGCCAGGCCGCTCGCTGCCGCGCCGAACTCGGCCAGGTCACCCGTGCCCTGCACGAGTTGGAGGACGTCCTCACCGCCGTTCGCACCACCACCGGCAGCGACGTCACCGAGGAAGCCGTCGAACTCCGCCACACGATCGCCGTGCTGCTCCTCGCCCAGGACCGCGTCCCGGAGGCGCTCGAGATTCTGGAGCCCCTGCACGACGACCTCGTTGTGGTCTTCGGTCCGCACGACGAACTCACAGCCGAGGTTGCCGAGACCATCGCCCGCATTCGCCTCGACCTGGGGAACCAGTAGGCCGCGAGCCGCCGCCGAAATTCGCAGGATGCCGCAGAGGGGGAGTACATGCCGCCAGACTCCAGTCCCAGGAGAGAGGTTCATACTGTGTCCGCGCAGCCTGATCAGTTCACGCAGCGAATGCTCCTGGCACTCGGAGGTGCACGGGGGAAGACGCATCAGACCGTGATCACCCTGGACGCCTGCGCGGTGCGAGGCGGGGCAACCGCAGCGGCGGCCACCTTCATGGTCGGCATTCCCGAGGCGCCGGAGTTCGGACTCGGCGCCTTCAGCGAGCGATTTCGATCCCTGTATGTTCCCTACGACAGCAACGAGTTCGAGACCGGCTTGCGCTACATCGCCGGCCTCAAGGGCCTCCCGCCGGTCTTTCGTCACCGGGCTGCCGAGAGGCTCGCTGTCGACGACGATGGCTACCGAGCCGCCCGCGAACTTCTGCCCTCGAACGCCTGGGGCTGGGTGGCTGCGGCGCTCCGCGCGAAGCCGAGCTGGGGGACGCAGACCGCGATCAGTCTCATCCCGGACGACACGATGAAGCTGAAGATCCGCATCGACACTGCGCTCGCGTACTTGGAGACGCAGGACCTTCCTATGCTCCTTCCCGGTGTCCCCGAACTCGTCAACCATCCAGATGCGCCCTCCGGCGAACGCCTCGCGCTTGCCCTGGCGGCTGCCCGACGCGCTCCCGAGGCGGCGGTGCCGGCCCTGGCCGCTTTGGCTGTCAACCCCCTGGTGAGGGCCGCAGACCGTCGGGAGGCCATCGATGTGCTGGAGCGTCTCGACCCCGACCGCGCCCTCCACGCCCGCGCAGAGCAGATGCGCCTCCCCACAGTTGCGGAAGCTCGCGAGCGCCGCCGCGCAGAACGGGAGCGTGAAGCGGCCGAGGCCGATGCCGCACGGGACCGTGCTCGACCTGTGGCCGTGCTCGCGCGCCTGGATGCGGAGATCGAGTACCTCGTCAACGAGATCAGTGACCTGACCGATGCCGAGTCCATCGCCTGCGACCTCGACTTCCACCTCGCAGATGAGAATGCGGAAGCCGTGGACGAGGACGTCTCGCAGATGGTGTATGCGGCCTCGGACGACGATCTTGCCCAGGCCATCCGCGCCCTGGGCGTGCTCACCGCTGTAAGGTCCGGGGATCGCAGTGGCGGGGCGCTATGGCGTTTGGAGCCCGAACACGATCATCGAGTCGTGATTCCGCGTCTCACCGAGGATGAGGTCCTGCGCGCCGGCGCTGCTGCGATGGAGCGGTCCTGGCGGGTCTGGGAGTCCATTGTTCTGGAGCACGGCTGGGACGAAGATCGTCAGGCGGAGCTCGAAGGGAAACAGGAAGAGGCCGCCGAAGAAGGCGCCCGCGAGATCCAGCGGTTGACGGGGGATCACCTCAGGGAGCTCCACGAGCTGCTGATGTGGGAGGTCTTCCCCGCGCTGCGCGATGCCGCAGCCGAGGGCGCGGCATCGCGCGCTCTCGCTCTCCTGCGTGCCGCCCGCGAGATCGCGGACGAGGCAGCGCAGGGCGTCAAGTTGTGGATCTGGGGGTTCGGGGTCTCGGTCCCATTCGATGTGAAGGCGCTGTCCTGGCCCCACGAGATCTGGTCCGAGCTGCAACGCTGGTGCCCTTGAGCCTGGCAGGCTGGCGGCCTTGATCGCCCTTGCGATCCGGCAGAGCCCGGTGCCGGAGCCGAGTTGACGTGCACGAGGCCTTCGCCAGGCGCCGGGCACTGGCGCCTCTATGAAGGGTGCTGCTCCTCCGGCCAGACCGGGACGGCAAGGCAAGCAGCGAGTCGGACGCAGTAGGGGTACGTGCTGCAGAGGTAGGCGTCGATCTGCTGACGCGTGCTGGGATCCATCAGGAACGAGTCGAGGTCCGTGAGGTAGGCCCAGCGGAGCACCGTTGGAACTCTGCTGGGCACCTTCCGGAGGACCATGTCACCGCGCGGCTGGCGGCGTCCTGGGTGTGAAGACCCACACCCCCTGGGACCGAGTGGCCCCGATCATCCGACCTGCTGTGCGCAGCCATGGGTGCAACCGGTGAAGGGGAGCGAAGCTGTCGTTCGACACCGCGACCCCGTCGACCTGTGCGGCGATGTTGGCCACGAGAGCGTCGCCGCGCCCCTCGGCCCCGGCCGGGGGCTGTACGACCACGCGAGCATCAATCGCGGCCTCGATGGCGGGCCGCTCCTCGGGCGGCACGTCGTGGCGCAGCGTCGCATCGATGACGATGTGCACTGCCGCCCCGGGTATTGCCGCTCCAGCGCCTTGCCCCCCTCCATCATGGTGTTGTAGCTGGGGCGGCCCCCACTGCGACGACTCGGAGATGAGATCCACGCGAGGTTCGAGCCGTCGATGACCAGCGGTGCGCGACGCTCCTGCTCCGGCACGCTCACGGCCCGCTGACCCGGCGCCTGGAAGCGCAAGGAGGCTGCCGACGGCGCGGCCGCCACAGCTGACTCCGACCGCTGAGCCACGTGCCGGACCGCCCACTGCCAGGTGCCGCCAGGTCCAACCCAGCCGGCGGCTGAACGGGAATGCCGTCGACCGTGACTTCCAGGTCGCGCGAAACGGGGATGGTCGGGTTCGGCCAGCTCGGGCTGGCTTCGACGTCGGTCACTGGGCGCCTCGCATCTCGCTCACGCGCCAGGCCGCGCCGCGTCCGGCGCGGACCGGGTGGGCGTACTGGACGTAGGTGGCCGTGGAGCCGCTCCAGCTGTCGCGACCGTGCTCGGAGACCGTCACTGTGAACTCCCGCCAGGTGGCCGTCGCGGTGTCCGGGTGGGGTCGTCCTGGGCCTGGACCAGGCGGACGGTGGTGTAGCCGTGGTGGGCGTCCAGTCGAGCCCAGTCGGCGCCGGGGCTGCGACCGGCGCCTGGGGCCGGACCTCGGCGGCGAAACCGGAGGTGAGCCACGGGGCCGACCGGCGCTGGGCGTCGGCGGGGTGACGTCGAGGTCGGTATACCAGGTCCAGTCCGCGGCAACGGCCGCGGCTGCCACGGCCGTCACGTCTTGACCGTCGCACCTGGCCGCTGTGGAACAGTTCGCCGGCCTGCACTCCGCCTGGCGCAAGGCGATGCTCCAGGATGCCTCGGACGAGGGCCAGAGCGACGCCGCGATGTACTGGCACCACCGCTACCTTTGGCCAACCTTGAGCCACATCCGGCGCTCAATTCCGAACAGTTGCGCCAACATGGGCCAACGCGACTCAGAACGGTTAGACCTCACGAGCAGGGAATTGCTGCCGACGCTTCCTGACTATCCCCACTCGCAGGCAATGCCGTCGCCATCGCGATCGAGCCAGGGGGCGTAGCCTGGCTCCCCCCTGTACAGCGGGGTATCACCTGCGGCACGGGCAGCGGCGCAGTTCTCGTAGTAGATGTGCGGTTCCGGACCCACCTTGATACGGACCTTGGCCTTGGCGGTATGTCCGCTGGCACCGAACGTGATCGAGTACGTGAGGGAGTCCGCGCCCACCCAGCCGTAGTGGGGCCTGTACCTGATCCCATGATCCTTGACGGTGGCCGTGCCGTGGGCGGGCAGGCCCACAATGCGGACGCTAACGTCGGTCTCATCGAACGGGGCCATCCAGACGTCAAGACCATCACCAGTGGTGAGGTCAGTGGTATCACCGGGCAGCCAGACATCCACTGGGTAACCCTTGGGCAGCAGTTCGGCCAACGCCCTATATGCCGCGGGATCCACCTGTGCACTGTCGTTGCCGAGGACATCGATGTCGAAGGCGTCCCAGCCTTCCACGCTGATGCTGTCGTTGGCAGGCTTGGGCATCCACACGGTGGGGTCAGCGAGAGCCGCAGTGGCTTGCGCTTTGACCTGCTCCGCCCTACCTGTCGCCCGATCCTCGGATGTGACTACGGGCGGCGTGGAGGCAAAGAAGTGTGTGACCTTGGTCCAGAGCAAGTTGCACAACTGAACGACCAGGTAGACCGCGCCTATGATGACAGCAGTTACGGCAAGGGCGGCGATTGTCTCACCATGGATTCGCGCCCAACGTGCTGCAGTCAGGCGAGAGCGCCAGGCTGTCCGAAGTAGGTGCAGCAGCGCGCGGCTCAAGATCAGAGCAGTCGTCCAACGGGTCCGGCGCACGAGTCCCCCGCCTTGTTTTTGATCACGGATACGGCGGATCTTAGCGACTCGCCACCAGGCCTGGTCGCTGCGGGGTTCCCCCAGGGTGGCGCGGGTGGCGGCGTCCTCGAGTTCGGCCAGCGGCAGGTAGAAGTGGCTCTGCCCCGCGCCCGGGACAGGGCCGGCTGGTACGGCGACGACGCTGTGCTCGGGATCCCATACCTGCTCGGCGATCTGCCCCAGGGTCGCAGAGCCGGGACTTGTCCGCCTCCGTCAGCACCGCGTCCGGCCGGTGCGGGGCTGCCGCCCGCGCCGGGGAGGGCGGTCGCGATGGCGGCGTCGACGGCCTCCTGACCCCCACTGGCGGGCGCAGGTCCGCTCGTCCTCGTTGAGCCCGTGAAGGCTCCCGCCGCCGGAGTAAGCCAGTCCAGGCGCTCGGCGTCGGTGCCGTGCTCCTCCTTGGCTTCCGCAGTACGACGTGCTGTGGCCCTGTGCTGGTCCCGGGTCACGCCCTCGCCGACCATCGCGACGGCCTGGGCGTGGCGGCGCGAGAACTCGGCGCACAGCCGCTCGGGGATCCCGGCCAGCTTCCAGGCGCCGGTCTCCGACCGCTCGAAAACTGCGCCATGGCGCTCCGTCGGCTTCGCGCGGAGCAGGCCTTCGGCGATCTCGTTGACCAGGTGCGCGTGCCGGCGCAGGTCAACGGCGCCGGACGCGGGCGTTCGCCACCTGCCGTCCTCGCACTTGATCATGTGGGCCGGGTTCACGTGGACGTGCAGGTGCGGGTCACCGGGGGAACCGTCGACCGGGTGGGCGGAGCGGTGCAGTGTCGTCCAGCCTAGGTAGCCGCTGCTGGCGACGCGCTCGGCTCGCTCACCTGTCAAGGGACAGTAGGAGTTGGCTCTTCAGCACTTTCCGTGAACGCGGTGATCTCTGGGTAGCCCTTCGGGGTGGGGGATCATGTTCCTGAGCTGCTGAAAGTCCTATTGCCGCATCTATCTCGGGTTGTAGTCGACTCCGTGGTCCGGGTGGGTAGGACCGTCCGGATCGCGGCACGGTGCAGTGAGCCGAACGCCCCGTGCCCGGTGTGCGGGACCATGTCGGAGCGTGTGCACAGCCGATATGTACGAAGACTCGCCGACACGGCCGTCGGGGCACAGGTCACAGCGATCGACCTGCTGGTCCGCCGCTTCGTCTGTGGCAACACCAACTGCGCGAAGCGGACCTTCGCCGAACAGGTCGACCGTCTCACCTTCCGCTACGGCCGACGCACCGTCACCTTGCAACGCTTGTTGGAGCGTCTGGCACTCGACCTCGGCGGCCAGGCCGGCAGTCGGATGGCCGAGCACCTGGCCGTGCCGATCAGCGCCTCCACGCTGCTGCGGCAGATCCACCGCCTGGAGGTGCCCGGCGTCCCAGCAGTCGAGGTGCTCGGCGTCGACGAGTTCGCCTTCCGCCGGGGCCGGACCTTCGGCACGATCCTCATCGACATGCACACTCGCCGCCCCGTGGACGTGCTCCCGGACCATACCTCCGACACCTTCGCCGCATGGCTGCGCGAGCACCCACACGTGAAGCTGATCTGCCGCGACCGCGGCGGATCGTTCGCCGATGGCGCCCAGCGGGCCCTGCCCGGAGTCCCTCAAGTCGCCGACCGCTGGCACCTGCTCGACAACCTCGCCACCGCCGTCGAGAGGGCGGTACGACGCCACCGAGGATGTCTACGACCTCTACAGCCGCCTGTTCCGGATTCCGAGCCCGCGCCCGAGACGTCCGCTCAACAGCGAGTTCGCGACCGCTGGGCTGAGATTCGCGCCCTACGCGAGCGCGGCCTGCAGATCCAGACGATCAGCGCCCGGCTCGGCCTGGACCGAAAGACCGTGCGCCGCTACTACCACGCGGCACAGGTCGACAGCCTCCTGCAAATCCGCATCGGCGGCTCCAGCGTTCTGGACCCCTACAAGACCTACCTGACCGCCCGATGGGAGGAGGGCTGCGGCAACGCCGAGATCCTGCGCGAAGAGATCCACGCGCGCGGGTACCGTGGCGGACGCAAGACCGTACGCCGCTTCCTGAACAGCCTCGCCGAGCGCCGTGGACCTGTCCCGGGCCCGCAACCCCCGCTCAAAGTCGGTGACGTGGTGCGGTGGATCGTCGGCCGGCCCGAGAACCAAAGCGAAACAGCACGTCAGAGCCTCAAAGACCTCTGCGACCGGTGCGAGCACACTCAGCAGGTCAGCCGTCTGGCCCGCGACTTCACGGCGATGCTGCGACGCCGCGAAGGTCACCAGCTCACCGACTGGCTGACCAGAGCCGACGACAGTCAAATCAAGGAACTGCAGACCTTCGCCAACGGACTCCGCAAGGACCTCGCCGCCGTCACCGCCGGCCTCACCCTGCACTGGAACTCCGGCCCGGTCGAGGGCAACGTCACGAGGATCAAGCTCCTCAAGCGCCAGTCCTACGGCCGCGCCGGCTTCGCTCTCCTACGACGACGCATCCTGCTCGCCAATTGACCTGTCGGTTCGCGGGTCAGGCCGGCTCGAAGCCCGGTTGCACTGGGCCGATCTCCCCGCTGGCAACCAGTTCCTCCAGGTCCTCCGGTTCCAGGAACTCCAGGGCCTCCGGTTCGATGCCGTGGTACCGGTCGACGTCGAGCAGTCGTCGTACGAACGCCAGGGCGAAGCTTGAGAACGGGCCGTCGAAGGTCTGGCAGCCCTCCTCGTGGGCCATCGTGACGATCTTCCATCGGCTCGGGTCGGAGTCGCAGGGCAGGAAGAAGTGCTCGTCGCCGCTGTAGTCGTACCCCCACGAGATGAGCCCGCCCGATTCTGGGTGAAAGGGGTATGGGATGTGCTCGGAGTCGCCGTTGCTGAGGGCCCTGGCTCGGCGCTCGGCGAAGACCTCGTTGGTCTTGCGCATGCGATCCAATAGCGGGCTTGTCCCACAGGGGTGGAAGACAACGAGCTCGCCGGAGATGACCCCGGTGCCGTAGGCGTCGAGAAACGCCTTGAAGTCACCGGGTAGAGCGGACCCTACGTGTCGCTCCACCTCGGTCCAGTCATCCGGGTTGGACTGACGGCTGGCGGGTTCGCCCAGCAGAGCCCGCAACTCATCCAACGAGGACACGCACCGCTCCCAGCCCCAGTCACTCAACCTTCCCTGGCACGAACTTAGTGGCTGTCAACCTCCGCTGACAACGCTCAGCATTCGCTGTCCCAGAACACCTGCGTTCACGGAAAGTGCTGAAGAGCCAGTCTTCCTTGTCCTCTGACACTCACCGTCGCCGTGGTGACCGCGCATTCCGTAGGCGGTCCACTGCTCCAGGGCCGCGACGGCCTCTCTGGCGGACTCCGACCAGGCCGTCTCGATGTCCTCGGCGAGCGCTGCGGGGGCGAGGGCCAAGGCGGTGGAGATGGATTTCGGCAGGTCCAGGGACGAGGTCGCAGCCGCGCAGCCCGATGTCGACGTGGCGGTTCATCCACCGCCGGGTCTCCGCCACGACGTCCCCGCCGTGGAGGTCGTCGAGGGAGAACCCGACCGCGGCCGCCAGGTGCTTCTCGGAGTCGCGGACGATGCCGCGCTCGGCTCGCACGAGCCGCTTGGCGAGGGCGCCTCCGAGATACTCGCCGTACCGACTTCGCCTCGGCTTCGGCGGCCTCCGCGACGGCCTCGACCAGGAGATGGGCAGCGAGCTTGCCGCGCGGATCGAGAACCCGCTTCCGCTGTACCAGCGGCTCACCGTGCGGCAGTCGCGGCCGTCCATCAGGGCCCTCGCGGCGGCCGGGTCGGCGGACTCGCCGGCGACGAGGCCCAATTCGCCCAGCCCGCTGCCGATCCACACAAGATCGCGCGGAGCGGCCAGTCAGCACTCCACCTGGGCGTCGAGCTCGGAGTCGCATCCGCAGGCGCTGAGGAGGCGGTAGTCGACCTGCTCGGGGGCCCGAATCACAGTCACCCACCCCACCATCGGCGCAGCCCCTTTCCCACCTGTGTCCGCAGTGCGCATCGTGATCGTTGATCGAAGATACCTGGAGTGCCGACTACCAGGTCAAGCCGGCGAGCTTGAAACAGGCCCAGTGGGAGGGGTCGAGGGTGCCGTCGGGGCCTGTGCACTCGTCCAGGCGCTCCCGCCAGTCGGGTGAGACCGCGTCAAGGTCTGCTTCGGCCTGGGCGATAGACGCCCCATGGTCAGCGGGACCGCGCCACTGGGCGTGGCGCAGGTAGTTCACGGCCGTCCGGTAAGCAGCAGCCGCGCCGCGGCCGCTGGCCAGCACGTGGTGGAACACGCTCATGAAAGCTGGTGAAGAGGCGTCAGCCAGCGGCCAGAGCGTGGAAAGAATGCTGCGGGCCCCGCGCGCGAGAAATGCGCCATCGAGCGAACGGTACTGTGGGCGTCCGAGCCCGGTGAATGCATGCGTGCCCGAATCGCAGGTGGCCAGGACGACCGTGCTGGTCCGCCGGAAGTCGCCTTCGGCCAATACCCGGGCAAGCGTAAGTGCCGAGTCGGCAGCGCTGTAGCCGTGCAGACCGATCGCGGACGCGAAGCGGTTTTCGTGTGCTGCGGCATGGGCGGCAAGGTGCACAACATCCACTGTGCGGGAGCAGTCCAGCACCCGTTGAGGGGTGGCGTCGTCGCCCTGCAGGATTGTGGAGGCCTGGTAGATTCGTGCGAGAACGCGTGCCTCCACTGCTGTCCCGGGCAGGTCGTCTCCGTAAGAGACCAGCAGAGCGCTGCCGTCCGGAATGACAGGATCGAAACCGTACAACTGCTCCAGCACCTGCAGGCACGGCGCGTAGGTCACGCTGTGAAACCGGTCGAAGAAGACCGGCCCGTCCGCCGTGGGGCTGCAAGGCGCGGCGTGCAGCGGAACATGCTCCAGGAACCAGACGGGACTGAGGACCACGTGCCGGACCCCGTCATCCACCAAGGAGGAGCTGAGCCTGGTGCCTACGAGCGTCAGGAGCTGCTGGATCCGAGGTATGCCAGCCAACTTTGATCCGCGCTCTTTCCAGGAGCGGACTTCTGCTGCGACGTGGGTGAGCGGTACCTCGGGTAGAGCAAGCCGTCGCACTGCCGGGCCGCCCGGCAGTAGGCGGGCCCATGTAGCCATCAGCACGCCGTCGTCGACGTGAATGTGGACGAAAGCCCGGTCCTGGCGATCCAGCGCCGCGAGCATCGCTGCGAGGCGATCATCAGCAAACGCATGCCCGCCGAATCCACGACGGGTGCCTTGAGCAGCACCGTCCTCGTCGACGGCCAAGAGTCGGGCCAGGGCGCGTTCGGCCGACCGCTGAGCCGTCCGCGCTTTGGCAGTGTCGTGACCGGCCAGGGATAGGTCAGCCCGGTGCTGCCGCTGCTCGGTCACCTTGCGTGCGGCGCGTGCAACTGCGGCGCTTTTGCTTCGCTCCAGACCCAGCGTGCCGCGCAGGAGTCTCAGCGCGACAACCAGGTCGCTAGCCTTGTTCGCCTCAGCTTCGGCGAAATGGTGCAGGGCCAGCGCGATTGGCAGTTCGGCCGCCAGAGCGGCGCTGTCGGCCTCCTGGAACCCCTCGACGAGGCCGTGCAGTGCTTCCAGAGCCACGGCTTGCAGGCAGGCAGCCGAGGCGGCGTCCACGGGCAGTGAGAGGGTGCGCTTGGCAATCGGGGCAGCATCTTCTCCCTCTACTTGGAGGATGTCCAGGCGCACCCGCCCTGCCCAGGCCAACAGCAGTAGTTCGCAGGCGTCCCGCAGGTTCGCCAGGTCGTAGTCGAAGGCCGCGGAAAGCAGGTCTTGACCGACTTGCGGCCGGTGCAAGCCCAAGGTGATAACGCAGCGCCCCTCCCGGGCGTCGATCCGCAACGGCTCTGCGTCGCGTCCCCGCAAGAGGTACCAGGCGACGAAGGCATCAGCGGCGGTGTCCAACGTGGTGTACCACCAGGGCGTCGCTCCCAGCAGGCCGTGCCAGGTCCTGCGATCGCTGTGCAAGACGGCCGTAGCCATCCAGGTGGGCACGGACGGAAAGGTCCGTCCAGGGGCGCTGACCCACTGCGGGCCCGGATTGCTGCACCCGTAGTCGGGCGCCTCGCGGGGCGTCAGACTTCCCGCGTCGGCGAACAGCGCATCGAGACAGAGGCGCGCGAACACATCGTCGACATCGCTGGAGCGCAGTTCCCTGCCGGTCCCAGTGGGCAGGGGCGGAGGAGCCCAGGCCCACCGATCGGAGCTGTCAGCGACGCCGGAGTCCTTACGCATAGAGGACCAGCGGGACTGCAGTTGCACATACGCGGCGAAAAGCCGCGTGTAAGTCAGATCCTCTGACGGCCGGCGGCGTATGTCGCGGATCAGCGCATCGACGAGCTGCGCCAGAGCGTGCTCGCCTGGCGGATTGCGGTCCTCTGGGCGAACGATTCGGCGCAGGTCCTGCAGGATCTGCTGCGAGGACCACCCCTGCGCCTCTCGGAGCGCGGCGCGTGCCAGCGAAGTGATAGCGAGCAGCATCCCGGTGCCGTCCGTCCACTCGGCGATCTCGGACGCCCGAATGAGCGCCAGTAGCCGCGAGACGAGGGCCTGCTGGACCACACCGCCGCATTGATCCTGTCGGGGTGTCGCCCCGTCAGCGGGCGTTGAGCCGCCCATGTTCCCCCCGTCGAACGCGATCATCGATCGCACGTGTGATCATCTTGTTGTCCCCACCCAACCACAACCATAGACAGTGCCACCGCACCGCGGGCCGCCGGACCGACCTGGTCCTGCGCACACCTGCCTGAGCCGACCGCCCTCACCGCGCTGGCGTCCCGTCCTAGAAGCCGCTGTACGGCACAGGATCCCGGTCGCAGCGATGTCTGGGGCAGCGAGAACTTTTCCGCTGGAATCGGTCCCCTGTTGCAGGGTCGCAGAATCTCATGCAGCGGGCCAAACGCCCGCGCGGGTCCAGTCGCAACCGCCGCCATGACGTCACTCCACTGCACCCGATCCTCTCCGCCGGAACATCTTGTCGTTGTTGCGCGACGGTGGTTCACCTCGTGCGGCCCCGAGACGGCCCAGCCTCGATCATGCGGCCCCACTCGGCTAGCCTCCTGGCGTGACCCTTCATGGCCAGCACATGCCGGATGCTCTTCGAGCCGTGGCAGCCGTGCCGATCGACCTGGACGGCATCGGGCTTCGTGTCCTGAGGGACTTCGTGCCGACCGCGGAGACCGAGTGGATGGGGGAGATCCTCGTCCCCGGCAGGGCCTCTGCGAGTGACTTCCTCATCTTTGGCGAGGACTGCGAAGGCGAAGGGGTCTTCGAGGCCATCTGGTTGGCCCGTCCGCGTGCAAGGATCGAGGACCAACCCGTCGTGTGCGTCGGGCGGTACACCTGGCCACAGCTCACTGCCCGCGACCTGGCCGACTACCTCTGGGCCCTCGCGGACACTTGCACATTGATGGGAATCGACGCGTCCCCGGTGGGGTCGCCCAACTACGAACTCGTGTCCATCGCAGAGTGCTTCGCCCCAGGGAGCCGCAGGACAGCGGATGAGGCGGAGGCGCTCGCCGCGGAGGAGTTCCCGGACTTTCGGGCGATCTTCGACCCCGGCGTGTGGGAGCGACAGATCAGGACAGGCCGCGATAGATGACTTCCGCCCAGGCGACCACCGCGGCCACGAGGAAAGCCCCACCGCCGAGCATGAAAACCCCGCCTACGACGCGACGAATCGCGATGTAGTCCTTCCTCCCCCTGGTCGTCAACGAGCCGGGGTCGCCCTTGAAGACAAACCATCCCAGGGTGATGGCGATCCCGGCTGCAATGGTCAAGATCAGCCCCACGATGACCGTCGGCGGGTGGCTTTGGCCAGAAGCGCGAGCCAAATTGATCATGCTTCCCCCTCTTCGGGGGCTCAGCGTAGACCTGACCCCGCAACCATGCACTACCCGGCTGCCATCCCGTCCGCCGTCGACCCACACACCGTGGAGCGGGCCTGCCCCGTGGGGTCCAGGTGGAGCGCCCCACTGGACGACCGCCGGACATGGCTCGCTCACTACGACACAGCGCTACCTGCACCCGGATCTGCGCTCGTTCGAGCTGGCTGGTGAAGCGCTGAGCGCCCACCTTGCAGCCAGTCGGGATGCGGCTCCTGGTCCCCAAGTGGTCCCCAAAGCAGAGGGCCAACGGCATCTCCGACTGGTCCGCTAACGACCCCCGACAAACGAGAAAGAGGCCCGCTGACCTGGAAGTTTCCTTCCTAGTCGACGGGCCTCTCGGCCTGTCGGGACGACAGGATTTGAACCTGCGACCCCTTGACCCCCAGTCAAGTGCGCTACCAAGCTGCGCCACGTCCCGAGGCTGCTCTGCCTTGCGGCTTTGCGGCCTGTCCCCGGTCTCCCGGGCACAGGAAGAACAATACAGCACGCGCGCGAGTGCTCGTGCACGGGTTTCGGGGGTGTCCGGCGGGAGCCGTGCAGGTCAGCCGCGCAGGTCAGCCGCGCCCCGGGAGTCAGGGGGTCGGGTGGCGGGCGTCGTACCGGGCGAAGCCCGGGTAGCGGGCGGTCAGCAGCGCCAGCGCCGCCACGCATGCCAGTCCCCCGCTGGTCGCCGACACTGCTGGGGAGGTGAGTTGGGCGACCAGGCCCGATTCGAAGTCGCCCAGGCGGGGGCCGCCGGCGACCACCACGATGAAGACGCCCTGGAGCCGGCCCCGCATGTCGTCGGGGGCCGCGGCTTGCATCATGGTGTTGCGGAAGATCATGCTGACGGTGTCCGCCGCGCCCGCCGCGGCGAGTAGGAGCAGGCCGACCCAGAGCCAGCTGACCAGGCCGAAGGCCGCGATGGCGAGGCCCCATGCGGCTACCGCGAAGAGGACGGCCAGCCCTTGGCGGCGCACGCGGCCGACCCATCCCGAGAAGAGCGCGCCGAGCAGCGCGCCCACCGCCGGGGCCGCGGCCAGGAGGCCGACCGTGCCGGCGCCGCCGCCGTAGAGGACGGCGGCCAGGGCGGGGAAGAGGGCGCGGGGCATGCCGAAGACCATGGCGGCGATGTCCGCGAGGAAGCTCATCCGCAGGTTGGGCCGGTCGCGCAGGAAGCGCAGGCCGTCAAGGACGGAGGCCCGCTTGCCCGTTGACGCTCCCTCAGGGCGCATCGAGGGCAGCCGCCACATCGCGTACAGCGAGGCGCTGAAGGCGAGCGCGTCGAAGAGGTAGGCGGCCTGGTAGCTCCAGAGCGCGATGAACAGGCCGCCCAGCATGGGGCCGACCGTCTGGCCCAGGTTCATGCTGATGGTGTTGAGGGCGTTCGCCGCCGGGAGCTGCTCGGCCGGCACCAGGCGGGGCAGCATGGCGGACCGCGCTGGGGAGTTGACGGCGAAGCAGGCGGCCTGGAGCGCGACGATCGCGTAGAGCAGACCCACCTGGTGGATGCCGGCGAAGGCCTGCGCGGCGAGCAGTGCGGACAGCACCGCCAGGCCGGACGCGCCGATCAGGCCGAGGCGTCGGCGGTCGACGCGGTCGGCGACGGCGCCGCCGTAGAGGCCGAAGGCGACGAGGGGGACCAGCGAGAACAGGCCGACCAGGCCGGTCGCGAAGGGCGACCGGGTCAGGGCGTAGACCTGGACCGAGATGGCGACCGCCGTCATCTGCTGGCCGACGGCGGAGACGCTCTGGCCGACCCAGAGCCGGCGGAAGTGCGGGTGCTCGCGCAGCGGGGTGGTGTCGGCGAGGGCGGAGCGGGCCATCCGGCGCAGGCGTCCGGGGGCGGTCACGTCGAGCGGAACGGCGGGGGCGGCCTCGGGCAGGGCGGCTTGCTGGTGGTTGGGCACAGGACATCATCGCCTCGCCATCGTCGATTGATTACCCCTGGGGGTATATTGGAGGGGACGGGAGGGGTGGATCGGCAAGGAAGGCGAGCGGATGATGGAGAACGGCAAGGGGATCAGGCCGGTGCGGATGGCGGTCGGGTTCGAGGAGGCGGTCGAGGAGGTCCGCGCGGCGCTCGCGGCCGAGGGCTTCGGCGTGCTGACGGAGATCGACGTCGCCGCGACGCTGCGCGGCAAGCTCGGGGTGGAGCTGCCGCCGCAGTTGATCCTGGGTGCGTGCAATCCGCCGCTGGCCTACCGGGCGCTGCAGGCGGATCCCGACGTCGCGCAGTTGCTGCCCTGCAATGTGGTGGTCCGTCAGGACGGCGACGAGGTCGTCGTGCAGGCGGCCGATCCGGCCCTGCTCGTGGGGTTCACCGGTAACCCGGAATTGGAGCCGGTGGCCACGGAGGCGGCCGAGCGACTGGGGCGGGCGCTGGAAGCGCTGGGCTGAGCACGGAGAGACGCGAGGAGAAGGCGGATGTGTCGACGAGTCACCTGCCGCCGGTGCGGCAAGGCAGGGTTTGCGGGCTGCGGCGCGCATGTGGAGCAGGTGCTGGCGGGGGTCCCCGCCGGGGATCGCTGCCGCTGCGCGGAGGAGCGGCCAACGGGTGGAGCGGAACAGGCGGCGGGCCGCCGAGGCTGGCGGCTGTTCGGGCGGGGCTGAGTGGACGAGGCGGTGGCCGTACCCCTGCCCGCCTCCGCGCGGTGCGAGGCAGGGTGCACGTCGGCCCCGCCGTCCTGGCCACCCCGTGGGCCTGGCACCGCCGACCCTGCGCCTTG
>NZ_JBHSQJ010000154.1:0-18308 GCF_042658505.1 Streptacidiphilus monticola
TCGGCGGACGAGATGCGCGCCGACATCGAGCGCGCACTGAACGGCCTGCCGACGGCCCCTCAGCAACCCGCCGGGGAACCGCTCCTGGCGCCCCGTCAGGCCCGGCCCCAGGCTCCGTCCAAGGCTTCCCGCCAGACGCCGCGGGTGCCCGGCGCGGTCGCCGCCCACTGGCAGACGGCCGCGCTCGGGCTCGCGGCCCTGGTCACCGCGTTCGTGCTGACCCGGTTGATCACCGGCTAGTGCCGAGCGGCCCGCGCCGGCGCACCTCCTGCACGTGGGCGAGGGCGTCGCGCAGGTCGCCCAGCCATGCGTCGGCGTTGTCGCCGACCTGCCGGACGCACCAGGCCAGGGCCTCGCTGCGACTGCGGGCGACCCCTGCGGCGACGAGGGTGTCGAGCACCTGCCGTTCCGGCTGGCGCAGGCGCGTCATCGCCGGGACGGCGAGATGGGTGAACATGATCCGCTGGTCCTCGTAGCGCACGCCCCAGGAGACCTTGCGGCCGAACAGGTCCTCGGCCTCCCGGGCCACCCGGATCCGCTCCGGGCGTGTGCGCTCGCGGAACTCCTGCACGGCCTCGGCCGCGGAGTCCCCGGCCGGGATCGGGCCGACCACCGTGATCTCCTCACGGTCGGCCGTGATCTCCGGCGCCTCCTCGAACAGTCCCTCGGGGAGGTGCTCGGCGAACCACCGCGCGACCGCTTCCCCGGTCTTGCTGCTCCTGCTCATGCAACGATGATTACACCATTACACGCTTACGGGAAGCGGCGAGCAGTTGCTCGACCGTCACGAACTTGACCCGCGGCCGGTCCGCCGCCGCGCCCCGTGCGCGCTCCGCGCGGTCGATCGCCGCCGCCTCGCGCCCGGTCAGGGCGTCCGGGCGGCGTCGGCGCAGCAGCCGGGCGAAGTCCTTGGCGCTGCCGACGGGTTCGGGCAGCACTCCGGCGCCCGCGTCGCCGATCAGGGAGGCGGCGGTCTCCTTGGCGTCGAGGCGGTTCGCGCCGATGCCGCCGTCCGGGCCGCGCTTGATCCACCCCACGGTGTACGCCCCGGGCAGCGGCTGCCCGCTCCCGGGGTCCAGGACGCGGCCCTCCCGGTGCGGCACGGTGCCGCGGTCCTCGTCGAAGGGCAGCCCCGGCAGCGGGGTGCCGCGGTAGCCGATGGCGCTGACGACGAGTTCGGCGTCGATGACGTCGCCGGCCGCGGTGCGCAGCCCGGTGACCCGCTCGTCGCCGAGCAGCTCGGCGGGGGCGGTGGAGAAGCGCAGCAGGATCCGCACCGACCCCTCGGCCGGCTGCGCGTCCCCGGCCACCGGCAGGCCGCGCAGCAGTTCGGCACCGGCGACGCGGTCGGCGCGCTCGGGCCGGGCGGCGAGCGCCCCCGCCGGCTCCGGGTGTTCGGCCAACTCCACGCTGATGCCCGGGAGTTGGGTCAGCGCATGCAGCTCCGGCCAGGTGAACGCGGCGTCCAGGGGTCCGCGGCGGCCCAGCAGCACCACCTCCCGCACCCGGGTCCGGCGCAGCGCGGCCAGGGCGTGGTCCGCGATGTCCGTGCGGGACAGCGGCTCGGGATCGCAGGCGAGCAGCCGGGCCACGTCGAGCGCGACGTTGCCGTTGCCGACGACGACCGCCCGGCGCACCCCGTCCAGGTCGACCTCGGCGGCCGGCACGTCGGGGTGGCCGTTGTACCAGGCGACGAAGCGCGGGGCGGGGATGCTGCCGGGCAGGTCCTCGCCCGGGATGCCGAGCCGCCTGGGGGCCGCGGCGCCGACGGCGTAGACGACGGCGTGGTGGTGGGCGGCCAGCTCCTCGTGGGTGACGTGCGTGCCCACCTCGACGTTCAGGAACATGCTGAGGTTGGGGTGGCGGAACAGGGTCTCGTGCCGCTCCCCCAGCTTCTTGGTGTCGGGGTGGTCGGGCGCGACGCCGTAGCGGAGCAGCCCGCCGGGCACCGGCAGCCGCTCGATCATGGTGACCTCCGCGCCCGTGCACTGCAGCAGTTCCTGCGCGGTGTAGCAGGCGGCCGGCCCGCTGCCGACGACGGCGACGCGCAGTGTCCCCGCACCGTGGGGTAGGGACGGCGGGATCTCCGGCTCGCCCCAGGCGGGTTCGGCGGTCCGGCCGCGGTAGTAGGCGCGCGCCTGCTCGGCGTAGATCCGCTGACGGTCCGTCAGAGTGTCCTCGGGGACGACGGCGTCCACCGGGCACTCGTCGGCGCAGGCTCCGCAGTCGATGCAGGTGCGCGGGTCGATGTAGAGCGCGTCGGTGGTGCCGAAGTCGGGCTCGCCCGGCGCGGGGTGGATGCAGTTCACGGGGCAGACCGCGATGCAGGACGCGTCCTGGCAGCAGGTCTGCGTGATCGTGTAGGCCATCTGGGCTGGGGTTCCTGTTCGTCAGAGCATGTGGATGCGCTGGTAGACGGCGGCCGCGGGGCGGGTGACCAGGCCGCAGCGGGCCAGGAAGTCCATCAGGCCGGCGGCGCTGGTGCGCATCTTGGCCTTGTAGTGCTCGTTGAGCCGGGCCTCGGCCAGCGCCCGCTCGGGGTCGAGCCCGGCGGCGGCGTAGACCTCGGGGCTGACCATGCTGGTGATGATGAAGTAGGACACCACGGCGATGGACAGGGCGCTGGCGCGGCGGCGCAGCCTACCGGCGTTGCGGGTGCGGTCCATGACCTCCTGGCGGGCGAAGCGCATGTGCCGGGACTCCTCGACCACGTGGATCCTGCTGGTGGTGCGGACCAGATCGAGGACGTTCTCGGCGCTCATGGCGTCGCGCTGCATCAGGTCGAGCACGGTCTCGGCGACGAGGATGCCGCCGTAGGCGACCTCGGCGCTGCCCACGGTCTTGAAGAGGCGGGCGAGTTCGACGGTGCTGCGCCGGGGGGCGTAGGACCTGATGCCCATCTTCTGGCAGGCACGGGCGAACATGATGGAGTGCCGGCACTCGTCGGCGATCTCGGTGAGCGCGAACTGGAACTCGGCGCTGGCGTAGTCGCGCATGTACTGGTCGCGCAGCACCATCTGCTGCAGGATCATCTCGAACCAGATGCCGGTGCTCATGACCGAGGCGACCTCGTGCCGGGTCAGCAGCACCCGCTGGGCCTCGGTCATCTCCTGCCACAGCGGGGTGCCGTAGAGGGTGGACCACTCGGGGTTGAACCCGTAGTGCTCGGGCGGGAGTTCCGCGTCCCAGTCGACCTCGGTGGCCGGGTCGTACGAGAGCGCCGCGGCCGAGTCCAGCAGCCGCCGTGACTCGTCCTCCACCTTGCGTTCGGCGCGCGCGACGGTCCTGTTCATCGGTGCCGTCCCTCCTCGGGAAATCCTCGGGAAGTTAGAGGTACGTCACGTACCCGTTAATGGGGCCAGAATAGGGGCGGACGGGCCGCTGCAACAGTCCCCCGCCCGGATTTCGCTCGATACACTCACCGGCATGCCGCTCACCGATCCGGAACCGCAGGTCGACGGACGCAAGGCGCGGTGGGCCGGCCAGCACGAGCGGCGCCGCGCCGAGTTCGTGGACGCCGCCCTGGCCGCCATCGCCCTGCACGGCCCCGAGGTGTCGACCCAGCAGATCGCCGACCAGGCGGGCGTCGCCCGTACCCGGCTGTACAAGCACTTCGCGGACGCGGGCGACCTGCAGCGCGCGGTCGCGCGCCGGGCCGCGGAGCAGGTGACCGAGGCACTCACCCCGGTGTGGAACCCCGAGGGCACCCCGATGCAGATGGTCACCGCCGCCGTCGAGGGCTACCTGGGCTGGCTGCGCGACAACGCGCACCTGTACCGCTACCTCAGCCGCCACTCGCTCTCGGAGGCGGCGGACGGCGCGGACGCCGCGACCGACATCCGCACCGCCGTCGGCGTCCGGCTGCACCGGATCTTCGCCGACGTGGTGGCGGCCGTGGACGGCGACACCCGCCCGACCCAGCCGCTCGCCTTCGGCATCGTCGGCTTCGTGGACACGGCCTCGATCCGCTGGCTGGACCACCCCGAAGGGCTCAGCTTCGAGCAGTTGGTGCGCCAACTCGCCCGCTGGATCTGGTGCATGCTCGACGACTCACTGCGCCAGGCCGGCTTCGTCCTCGACCCGGACCGACCGCTGGACCTGGGTCACCTGTCCACCTGACCACCCGTCAGCCCGCGTCGGAGGCCGCCTCGGCGTAGGCGATGCGGGCGATCATCCGGGCGATCCGCCGCGCGCTCGGCAGCGGCTCCCCTGCGGGCTGCACGATGTGACTGACCGTCAGCCGCACCACCGCCTCCACCGCCAGGCTGCGCGACTCCGCGTCCACCTCGGGCCAGGTGACCTGCGCGTAGGCGTCCAACATCGCGGAGGCGGTGTCGAAGACCGGCTCGGCCCGGGTGGTCAGGTAGGCGAGCAGTTCCTCGTCGCCGCCGCGCCCCGAGGTGAGCACCGACTTGACCAACGCGTTCTCGGCGGCGAGCCGGAGGGTGTACTCGATGCCGGCCGTGGCCGCGTCCTCCAGCTCCCGGTGCGCCTCCATGCGCTCCTGGATCCCGTCCAGGAAGCGGCCCAACTCCCGCTCGGCGAGTGCGAGTCCGAGTGCCTCCTTGGACCCGAACTCGTTGTAGACGGTCTGCCGGCTGAACCCAGCCTGCCGGGCCACCTCGGCCAGCCGGAGCCGGCCCCAGCCCTCGCTCGCGACGCTCGCGTACGCGGCGTCGAGCATGCGGTCGCGGACCAGCGAGCGGACCAGCTCACGGAAGGCTGTCATGGTGGCGCAAGTCTACTGACGCCGGGCGGGGTGGCCAGCCGGATCCATTCGGCGTCCGGCCGGCCCGGGACGGTGCGTCCCGCCTCCTCCCACTCGGAGGCGAGGCGGGCGAAGATCGGCTCTTTGAGCAGGGCCTGCTGCTGGGCCTGCAGAACCGTTTCCCCACGCCGCTCGCGCCGCGCTCGCCCCGGTCCGGTCGTGCCGGTCATCTGGCTGTCCCCTCGTTCACTGCGCTGACGAAGGGAACAACGACCTCACCGCTGGGTGGTCACCCGCCGGGTGTGACGCTGCAGCGCGAACACCCCGTCGTGCGGTTCGCCGACGTAGGAGTCGTTCATGGCCCCGGTGCGGGTGACCCGGACCGCGCCGGCCGCGACGAAGCGGGCCGTCAGCTCCGCCGCGTCCGCCGCGCCCGCGGCCAGGCCGACCGTCTGCAGGTAGCGGCGGGCCGGACGCAGCACAGCGGCCGCCGCGGACCGCGGCAGCGGCCGGACCCAGAGCGTGCGGTGCAGCGGCGAGGCCGTCAACTCGCTCGCGGTGTGCGCCAGTACGCACCAGCGACGGTCCGGGTCCCGCAGTACCCGGGAGACGCCGAGGTACTGCTCGAGCCGGGCCACCTCGACGGTGGTGGTGACCTCCGCCTGCTGCTGCCGGTCCAGCACCGGGTCCGGACGGTCCTGCACCTCCTTCGCCAGCGCCTCGGCGATCCGCTCGGCGGCCTCGAACAGCTCACCTGGATCGTCCGTGTCGACGAAGGCGGTCTGCGGGCTGGTGCAGGCGCGCTGGTCGTGGCGGCACACGTCACGGGCGAGCCCGGCCAGGGCGTCCGGGTCGGTCCAGCCCTCCCGGGTCAGATAGGCGAAGGAGAGCTTGGGCCCCCAGTCCACCAGCCGTGTGCCGGGCAGCAGTCGGCCCGCGACGGAGGCCACCGCCTCCTCCCCGCCCCAGACCACCACGGAGTCGGCGGCGCGGCAGACCGCGTCGAGCCACGCGCCGTTGCGGGAGGGGAAGGTGAGCGCGACGGTGTGCCGGGCCACGGCTCCTGACGGGTCGTGGGCGCCCAGCGCGTCCAGCAACCGCAGCAGGAAGCGGCCCCCGCCGCTGGCCTTGGCCACGTTGAGGTTGCCGGTGAGCAGCCCCTCGACCACGCTCCACGGCGCGGCCGTGGCGACGTTCCCCGGCAGGACGTGCGCGACGAGCCCCACCGGGGCCCAGTGCTCACGAGCACCCGGGACGTCCGGCACCGGACGCGGGAGGGCCGGCTCGGTGGTGCCGAGCTGGGCGCGGAGCACCTGCTCCAGCGCGGGACGGCGCAGCAGCGAGGCGAGGTCGGCCAGGATCTCCTCGGCCTCCGCCGCCGGGACGCCCTCCCCCTCGGTGAGCGCGAGTCGCAGCTCGGCCGTCAACGGGTGCGCCGGGTCGGCGAGTTCGGCGGCCAGGGCGGCGCATGCGGCCAGCACGCCGGCCGTCGGCAGCGGCGGCCCGGCCAGCACGTCGGCGGCGAGGTCGTCGAGCCGGGCCAGCCGGCGGCCCGCCTCCTCGTCGTCGATCCACTCGCCCTGCCACAGGTGCTTCGATGTGGTTTCGCTGCTCATATCCCCGCCTTGATGAGTTCGGACGCCGCCACGGCGCAGGAGCGGCTGCGCGAGACGCCCGCGCGGCCGTGCACGGTGAACCACGGCGTGGGCAGGCCGCAGCCGCAGTCCTCGGCCGGGCGGAGGGAGACCAGGTCGTTCATGACGATGCTGTGCGCGGGCATCGAGGTGATGAACGGCGAGACGAAGTGGGCGTAGCCGGGTTCGCCCCAGGGCAGCGGCTCCAGCGTGTCCACGGCGCGGACGAGCATCCGCCCCCAGGTGGTGGTGTGCAGCCGGTGCCGGGCGCACTCGTAGTAGGGCAGCGGGTGCTCCACCGAGCCGTAGGCCTCGCGGATCCGGTCGTCGGGGACGCCGAGCTGCTCGCGGACGCTCGCGTACAGGTCCTCCTTCGGGATGGCCCGGTCGGCGTGGCCCTTCCAGCCGCCGCCGAGGAAGACCAGCGAGCGGGGGTGCAGCCGCAGCGGCGGGACGCCGAGTCCGGCCATCCGCTCCAGGGTGAAGTGCAGGAACGCCGGGAAGCCGAGGATCCGCACGGGGATGCCCTCCTCGGCGTAGCGCAGCAACGCCTCGACGCAGCCGAAGGGGTCGAAGGCGTGGTCGGCGCCGGTGTGCCGGAGCCCGAAGCGGATGGCTCTGGCCGGGGCCATGTCGGTGACGTAGCCGAGGCCGAAGGTGGCGCCGTTGTCGAAGGCGGGCTTGGGCTCGTAGCCGTAGACCAGGTAGTTGACCTGTTCCGACGGGTCCACCCAGCCGAAGGCGTCGAAGGTGCGGGTGTCCAGCTCCTCCATGATGGCGGCGGACCAGGCGTCCAGGAACACCTGGGACTTCTGCCCGGTGGTGCCGGAGGAGGTGAGCCGCAGGGCCACGTCCTCGGCGGGGACGGAGCGGATCTCGTGCCTCTTGAAGAACGAGGCGTGGACGAACGGGAGCCGGGCGAGGTCCTCGACCCCGTCCAGCCGCGGCTCCCCGGCGTCCTTCCAGAGCGCGGCGAAGAACGCGTTGCGCTCGGCGTGCCAGAGGTTGATCTCGTTGACGGCGGCGACGAACCGCGCGTCGTACTCCGCCCCTGCCACGAACGGCGTCCGGATGTCGAACAACCGCTGTACCGCGCCCAACCGGTCCGGGTCGGGCACCTGGTGACTGCTCGTCACAGTCGATTCCCCCATCTGTTCGTGCAGTTCGTGCACGCGAGCATACGAGCGATGTGCGCGAACAGACCAACGAGCCGCCGGGGATCGCCACGGCGCGGACGGGGCATGATGCCTCGTATGGGAGGAGTACCAGCGTTCCAGGCCGCCGCCCTCGTCCGCGCGTGCGTGCGCGAGGAAGGCGAGGGCGGCAGCCCGACGGCTGTGCTGCCGGACGGCCCGTACACCGACGAGGAACGGCGCGACGTCCCGGTCCGGTCGGGGGCCTCGCACGCCGTCTTCGTCGGCTCCGAGGACCCCGCGTCCGGCGCGGTCGGACTCCGCTTCTTCACCTCCGCGGGCGAGCTCCCGGCCTGCGGCCACGGCACCGTCGCCGCCCTGGCCTGGCTGGCGGACCGGTCGGGGCGCGACGAGCTCCGGGTCACCCTCCGGCTCGCCGACCGGACGCTGCTCGGCTCCGCGGTCCGCGACGGCGCCCGGTTCCGGGCGGCCTTCCGGGCCGATCGCGTCACGGTGCGCCAACCGGCGGCCGCCGAGCGGTACTTGGCCGTCACCGCGCTGGGTCTGGCGGCCGCCGACCTCGCACCCGGCGCGTGCGTGGCGGCGCTGGGCCGCGAGCGCCTGCTGCTCCCGGTGCGGACCCGCGAGGCGCTGGCCGCCCTGAAGCCCGACCTGGACGCGCTGCGCCGGGCCTGCGACCACTTCGGCCTGCTGGGCTGCTACGTCCACACCGTCCCCACGCCCGAAGGCCGCGTCGCGGCACGGATGTTCGCGCCCTCGATCGGCGTCCCCGAGGACGTCGCGAACGCCAACAGCACCGCCTGCCTGGCCGCCCACCTCGCCACTGCCCAGGGACGCGGACAGCACCTCGACGTCGAGATGGGCGACTCCCTCGGTCACCCCGCCACTCTCGTCGCCGAGGCCCGGTCCGGTCCGCACGGCGTCACCGCCGAGGTGGGGGGCTGGGCGCAGCTGGGGTGACCGGCAGGCAGGCGCTCACCCGTCGAGGACGTGTCCGGTCGTCACGTCCACGTGGTCCGGAACCTCCTCGTGGCGATCGCCCACCGTCGGCGTCCCGGTCGGTTCGAACATGGGGATCGCGGCGCCGGACGGGGCGGACGGCCGGTGCTCCGTCCCTCGCGGGACGCCTGTCGGTGGTCGCCGCCCTGCCCGAGGGGGAGAGGTCCCGCACCGCCAGGCGCTGAACGGGCTGCGGGCAGCCGGATAACGGTCCGGCATCCGCGCTTCCCGTCCCTTGACGCTGTTTCAGGCCGACTGCATACTCGTGAACCGCCGGTTAATCGATTAAACAGACGGTGGGGAGGCGGAGCGGCCGATGGCGAAGATCCGGATGTCCGACGTGGCCGCCGCCGCCGGGGTCTCCACCGCGACGGTGTCGATGGTGCTCAACGGGGGCTCCAACTCCCGGATCTCGGCGGAGACCCAGCGCCGCGTCCGGGAGGCCGCCGAGGCCATCGGCTACGCGCCCAACTCCGTGGCCCGGAGCCTGCGGACGAGGAAGACCCACATGGTGGGCCTGGTCTCGGACTCCATCGCGACCACCCCCTTCGCCGGGCGCATGCTCGCGGGCGCGAACGACGTGGCCCGCGACCACGGCTACCTGGTCGTCCTCGTCGACACCGAGGACGACCCGGCGCTGGAGCGCCAGGCGGTGCAGGCACTGACCGGCCAGCAGGTGGACGCGCTGATCTACGCCCGGATGTGGCACCGGGTCGTCCCCGCCCCGGCCGGCCTCCCGGCGCGTACCGTCTTCCTCGACTGCTGTCCGCAGGACGGCAGTTGGCCCGCCGTCGTGCCCGACGAACGGGAGGGCGGGCTCGCCGCGGTGCGGGAGCTGCTGGCCGCCGGACACCGGCGGATCGCCTACGTGGACGCGGACGAGACGGAGGACGTCATCGCCTCCCGGCTGCGCCACGAGGGCTACCTGCAGGCGCTCGGCGAGGCCGGGATCACTCCGGACCCCGCCCTGCACGTCCGCGGCGAGACCGTGGCGAGCGGCGGCAGAGCCGCTGCCGACGCGCTGCTCGACCTGCCCGCGGACCGTCGGCCGACCGCCGTGTTCTGCTTCAACGACCGTATGGCGATGGGCGCTTACACCGCCGCCCACCGGCGCGGTCTGGACGTCCCGGGCGACCTGTCGATCGTCGGCTACGACGACCAGCAGCTCGTCGCGGCGGAACTCGATCCTCCGCTGACGACGGTCGCGCTCCCCCACTACGAGATGGGGCGGTGGGCCATGGAGGTCGCGCTCGACCTGCGCGCGGCCGACGCCGCCGCCCCGGTGCTCATGCCCTGCCCGATCATCCGGAGGGGCTCCGTGGGCCCGCCGCCGCACCCGGTTGCCGACTGAGCCGGCGGCGGACTCACTTCACTCACATGGCAGTTGGCGCTGCCATCAGCACGGGGCGGACGTTGGCGCGTCCGCTCCGGGAAAGGGACCATCAGTGCGCAAGGCCCTCTCGATCATAACAGCGGCGACCACGCTCGGGGTGCTGGCGCTCAGCGGCTGCTCCCGCGCGAGCCACGAGGTGTCGTCCGGCAACGGACCCGTCAAGATCACCATGTGGACGCACTCCGCCGGCAACCCGGGCGAACTCGCCGTCTACAAGCAGATCATCGCGGACTTCAACGCCTCCCAGTCGAAGTACCGGGTCGTCGAGCAGAACTTCCCGCAGGGCTCCTACAACGACGCCATCACCGCGGCCGCGGCCGCCCACAACCTCCCCTGCCTGCTGGACATGGACGGCCCGATCATGCCCAACTGGGCCTGGGCCGGCTACCTGCAACCCCTCGACCTGCCGTCGGACATCACCGCGAAGCTGCTGCCGACCGCCGTCGGCAGCTACCGGGGCAAGGTGTACTCCGCGGGTTACTGGGACGCGGCACTGGCGATCTTCGCCCGCAAGTCGGTGCTGACGAAGAACGGCATCCGCATCCCCACCGTCGAACAGCCCTGGACGCTGGCCGAGTTCGACGCCGCCGTCGCCAAACTCCAGGCCTCCGGCTTCCGGACGCCGCTGGACCTGGGCGCGGCCGACACGGGCGAGTGGTGGCCCTACGCCTACTCCCCCATGCTGCAGTCCAGCGGCGGCGACCTGATCGACCGGTCCACCATGAAGTCCGCCGACGGCAAGCTCAACGGCCCGGACGCGGTGCGGTTCTTCACCTGGTTCCAGCAGGTCTTCAAGAAGGGCTGGGCGAACAACAACGGCCCGGTCGGCAACCAGAACTTCATCGACGGCAAGGTGGCGCTCAGCTACACCGGCGTCTGGAACGCCCAGGACGCCCTCAAGAAGGTCGGCGGCGACCTGCTCATCCTGCCCACGGTCGACTTCGGCAAGGGGCCGAAGATCGGCGGCGGCTCCTGGCAGTGGGGCATCTCCGCGACCTGCGACGCCTCCGAAGGCGCCCGCGCATACCTGAAGTTCAGCTTCCAGGACAAGTACCTGACCCGGTTCGCGGACAGCCAGATCGTCATTCCGGCGACCCAGTCCGCCGCCGCGGCGTCGAAGTACTTCGGCCCCTCCGGCTCGCTGCACCAGTTCGCCGTGCTCTCCCAGAAGTTCGCGCTCGCCCGCCCGGCCACGCCCGGGTACCCGGTGATCTCGACCAGCTTCGAGAAGGCCGCCAAGGACATCATGAGCGGCGCCGACGTGCAGTCGACGCTCGACGAGGCCGTCAAGTCCATCGACGCCGACATCAAGGCCAACGGCAACTACGGCCAGTAGCACGGCATTCAGCCGCGGTGGCGGTCGGCTCCGGCCGCCACCGCGCGGAAAGGCATACCCATGACGGCGACTTACCGGGTGGATTCCGCCCCGGACGCGGAGGCCATCGTGGCGGCGGACACCCAGCCGCCGCGGCGGCGGCGCGCCGGCGCCATGCGGCGCGCGGAGCGGCGCGCGGGCCTGGCGATGGCCGCGCCCGCGATCATCCTGCTGCTGCTCTTCCTCATCGTGCCGGTGCTGCTGGGCTTCGCGCTCTCGTTCACCAACGCCCGGCTGATCTCCCCCGACCCCGTGCGGTTCACCGGCTTCGACAACTTCGTCCGGGCGTTCACGGCCGACCCGGCGTTCCTCCACTCGGCGGTCAACACCTTCGTCTTCGCGGCGGTGGTGGTGCCGGTGCAGGCCGGCCTCGGGCTGCTGCTGGCGCTGCTGGTGAACCAGAAGATCAGGGGCGTCACGGCGTTCCGCATCATCTTCTTCATCCCGGTGGTGACCTCGATCGTCGTGGTCTCCATCCTCTGGAAGTTCATGTACCAGCCGGACGGACTGGTCAACTCCTTCATCAACTCGATCACCTTCGGCGCCTGGCAGGGCACCGCCTGGCTGAACAACCCGAGCACGGCGCTGTTCGCCGTCATCGTGCTGTCCGTCTGGCAGGCGGTCGGCTTCCACATGCTGATCTGGCTGTCCGGGCTGCAGACCATCCCGGAGGAGCTCTACGAGGCGGCCCGGATGGACGGAGCGGGCACCTGGCGGCAGTTCCGCGACGTCACCTGGCCCTGCCTGCGACCGACCCGGATCTTCGTCCTGATCACCATCACCATCGCCGCGCTCGGCCTGTTCGTGCAGATCGACGTGATGACCCAGGGCGGCCCGGTCGACTCCACGACCACGCTGGTCTACCACGCGGTGCTGACCGGCTACCGGCAGCAGCAGGTGGGCTACGGCTCGGCACTGTCGCTGCTGTTCTTCGTCATCGTGCTCGTCATCGCGCTGGTCCAGCGCTTCCTCACCCGCGACAAGGACTGAACTCCCATGGCCGACACAGTGAGCGAGCGAAGCGAGCGTCAACTGCGGCGCAGGCGCCGGGTCTGGACCTACCTCGTGCTCAGCGGGCTCGCGGTCTTCTTCCTCTTCCCGCTGGTCTTCATGTTCGTGGCGAGCCTCAAGCCGGACGCGCAGATCCTGTCCGACATCGGCAGCTGGCGGTCCTTTCTCCCGGTGGGCGACATCAGCCTGAAGAACTACTCCGGGGTCTTCCAGCGGGTGCCGGTGGGCACCTTCATGCTCAACTCGCTGGTGGTCACCGTGGCCGTCGTGGGGCTCGGACTCGTCGTCAACTCGATGGCGGGCTTCGCGCTCTCCCGGCTGCGGTGGCGCGGCCGGGGCCTGGTGCTGAGCGTGGTCATCGCCACGCTGATCGTGCCCTTCGAGACCATCGCGGTGCCGATGGTCTACTGGGTCTCGCACCTGCCCACCCTGGTCTTCCAGGACGGCGCGATCCGCTACGACATCGGCTGGCTCAACAGCTACAAGGTGCAGATCGTCCCGTTCATCGCGAACGCCTTCTCCATCTTCCTGTTCAGCCAGTACTTCTCGACCATCCCGACCTCCCTGGACGAGGCCGCGCGGATCGACGGCGCGGGCTGGTTCACCGTCTACCGGCGGATCGTCGTGCCGCTGTCCGGGCCGGCCTTCGCCACGGTGGCGATCCTGACCTTCCTGCCCGCGTGGAACCAGTACCTGTGGCCGCTGATGGTGGCGCAGGACGAGCACCTGCGGCCGGTGATGGTCGGCATGCAGTACTTCTTCCAGGACACCACCGCGTGGGGCGAGGTCATGGCCTACACCTCCATGATCACGCTGCCGGTGCTGGTGGTCTTCCTGGCCTTCCAGCGGGCCTTCGTCAGCAGCGTCGCCGCGAGCGGCGTCAAGGGCTGACCGCGCCGCACCGTCCTTCTTCCGTGCCGGCGGGACCGGTTCGGCCGGTCCCCCGTGCCTCCGTGCCTCCGCGCCTCCGTGCGCCTCTCGAAAGGCAGGCAATGTTCACTCTGCCCGACTCCTGGGTCTGGGACTTCTGGTTCGCCGACGACGGGGAGCGGTACCACCTGTTCTTCCTCTACGCCTCGCGCGCCCTGCACGACCCCGACGCCCGCCACTACCGCGCCTCGATCGGCCACGCGGTCTCGACGGACCTGGTGCGGTGGACCCGGGTCGAGGACGCGCTGGTCCGCGCCGACGCCCCGGCCTTCGACGACCTGGCCACCTGGACCGGCTCGGTGGTCCGCCACCCCGACGGCACCTGGTTCCTCTTCTACACCGGCTCGACCCGGACGGCCGACGGCCGCAACGTCCAGCGCATCGGCTACGCCACCTCCGCCGACCTGACGGTCTGGCAGAAGGCGGACGCCAACCCGGTGCTGAGCGCGGACCCGGCCTGGTACGAGACGCTCGGCACCGGCGCCTGGCACGACGAGGCCTTCCGCGACCCGTGGGTCTTCCCCGACCCGGACGGCGAGGGCTGGCACATGCTGATCACCGCCCGCGGCACCGCGGGGCCCGCCTTCGAGCGCGGCGTGATCGGCCACGCCGTCTCCCCCGACCTGCGGCACTGGGAGCTGCGCCCGCCGCTGTCCGCCCCGACGCCGCGCGGGTTCGGGCAGTTGGAGGTCGTCCAGGTCGAGGTGGTGGACGGGCAGCCGGTGCTGCTCTTCTCCTGCCTGGCCGAACACGCCTCCGCGCAACGGCGCGCCGAGGGCGGCCCCGGCGGGATCTGGGCCGCCCCGGCCCAGAGCCTGCTCGGACCCTTCGCCGTCGACGCCGCCGAACCGGTCACCGACGACCGCTTCTACAGCGGCCGGCTGATCCGGCGGCGCGGCGACGGACCGGACGGCCGCTGGGTGCTGATGGCCTTTCACCACACCGGCGCCGACGGCGGCTTCGTCGGCTCCGTGAGCGACCCCATGCCGGTGGCCTGGGACGGCCGCCGCCTCACCGTCGCCGGCGGATCCGCCGCGACGACCGCGGAACTCGCCAGATCCGCTTCCTGATCCAGGGACGAGAGGAGTCGACGATGACTTCCCGCACCACGAGCCGCACCACCACGCGCACCAGCACCCGCACCATCACCCGCGGCCTCCGCCTGCTCACGTGCCTCGCGGGTGTGCTGGGGCTGGTGGCCGGCGCCTCGGGCCTCACCGGGCCCGGGGCCGCCCCGGCCCGCGCCGCCGACAGCTACCGCGACGTCTACCACTTCACGGTGCCGGACCACTGGAAGAACGACCCCCAGCGGCCGGTCTGGTTCGACGGCGCGTTCCACTACTACTACCTCTACAACCAGGACTACCCGACCGAGGTCGGCACCTCCTGGCGGCTGGCCACGACCACCGACAACGTCGTCTTCCACGACCAGGGCGTGGCCGCGCCGAAGAAGACCAACGCGAACTTCGACCTGTGGTCCGGCTCGGCCGTCGTCGACACCGGCGACACGGCCGGATTCGGCGCCGGGGCGGTGGTGATGATGGTGACCCAGATGGACCACCCCACCCCGCAGCAGATCGCCGACGCCTCCGGGCCCCAGGCCCAGTTCCTGTGGTACTCCACCGACGGCGGCCGGAACTTCCGTCCCTACGGCGACACTCCGGTCCTCCCCAACGGCGGGCGCAAGGACTTCCGTGACCCCAAGCTGGTCTGGGACGCGGACCACCACCGGTGGGTGGCGCTGCTCGCCGAGGGCGACCGGATCGGCATCTTCACCTCCCCGACCTGAAGATCTGGAGCTGGGCCTCCGACTTCGTCGACTCCGGCCTGGGCACCTTGGAGTGCCCCGACCTGTTCCGCATCCGGGCCGACGACGGCACGTCGCACTGGGTCCTGGGCATGAGCGCCAACGGCTACCTCACCGGCGACCCGAACACCTACGCCTACTGGACCGGCGACTTCGACGGCACCACGTTCACCCCCGACCGGAGCACCCCGCAGTGGCTGGACCGCGGCTTCGACTGGTACGCGGGCGTCACCTGGGAGGACCCGTCCGCCCCGCTGGACCGACGGTTCGCAGTGGGCTGGATGAACAACTGGGCCTACCCCTACACCACGCCGACGTGGGCGGGCGACGGCTTCAACGGCACGGACTCGATCGTCCGTCAGATCACGCTCAGGCACTACACCGACGGCTACGCCCTGGCCTCGCAGCCGACCCCGGCGCTGGCCGGCCACGCCACGGCGGTCACCGACCTGGGGCCGCTCACCGTGGACGGCACCGTGCCGCTGGCCTACCACGGCACGGCCTACCAGCTCGATACCGACATCGACTGGACCGCACTCGACAACGTCGGTCTCCAGCTGCGCCGTTCGGCCGACGGGACCCGTCACGCGGATGTCGGGATCTACCACGACCACAGCTACCTCAACCGGGGCGGAACCGGGAACCCCGACGCCACGGGGCAGCGGGAGGAGAGCCACGCCCCGTTCGACCCGGCGAGGCACCACGCGCACCTGCGCATCCTGGTGGACCGGACCACCGTCGAGGTCTTCGTCGACGACGGCCGCTACGTGCACTCCAGCCAGGTCTTCGCCGATCCGTCCGACGACGGCATCTCCCTCTACACCAGCGGCGGCAGCGCGGTGTTCTCGAACCTGAGGATCACCGAGTTCGCGAACACGGCCCAGCGTCCAGCGCGGGTGCTGGCCGACTTCGAAAGCCCCGGCTACGGCGACGGCTGGACGGCCACCGGCAGCTTCGCGGGCACTGGACCGACGGTGGAGACCCTGCCCGGCTCCGTCGGGACCTCGGTGCTCGACACCTTCGCCGGCGGCGGCGACGCCGCGACCGGAACGATCACCTCGGCCCCGTTCACCGTCGACCGGAACTTCCTGCACCTCCTGGTCGCGGGAGGCGACCATCCCCTGGGAGCCGGCCCGGCCACCGCGGTGAACCTCCTGGTGGACGGACGGGCCGTGCGCACCGCCACGGGTGACGACAGCGGCACGATGCGCCCGGTGACCTGGGACCTCGGCGACCTGCAGGGCCGCACCGCACAGCTGCAGGTGGTGGACGACGCCACCGGGGCATGGGGCCATCTGATGGTGGACCAGGCGGTGCTGAGCGACTGACCCGCAACCGGACCCGGCCCCGTCTCGTCCATACTGACCTGCAGGGACGAGCAACGGAGGGATGCGTGGACAAGCCCACGGACCGGGTCGAGTTCGAGATGATGCTGCTGGGCCGGCACGTCCACCTGAGCGCGCACTCGAAGCGGACCAGCGCGAGCCTGGACCGCAGTGCCTACATCCTGCTCAGTCGGCTCACCATGCAGGGGCCCATGTCCATCGGGCAGCTCAGCGACGCGTTCGGGCTGGACGCCTCCACCCTCAACCGCCAGACCGCCGCCATGGTGCGGGCGGGCCTGGTCGAGCGGATCCCGGACACCGAGGGCGGGATCGCGCGGAAGTTCCGGGTCACCGACGAGGGGGCGCAGCGGCTGGAGGAGGCGCGCACCGAGCTGGTGGGCGCCTTCGACAGCATCTTCGCGGACTGGTCCGCCGAGGAGGTGGCCCAGTTCGCGGTGTGCCTGGAGCACTTCAACGCGTCCATCGAGCGGCTGGACGGCCGTCCCTGGCCGAGGCCCTGAACGACCGTCAGCCGCGTCCGCGTCAGGAGACCTGGAGCGCGGTGTCGTCGAGGACGAACGACGTGGTGCCGCCGTTGGCGTCCGTCTCGGTGCCGGTGAACTTCAGCGTCACCGTCCGGCCGGCGTAGGCGGCCAGGTTGGACGTGTGCTGCGCGTACCCGGTGGCGTGGTTGAGGTTGGACCACGTGGCCAGGGTGGCCAGCACGGCGCCGCTGCCGTCGAGAACCTGCACCTTGAAGGTGTCCGGGGTGGCGGAGGTGGTGCTCTCCGTCGTGTCGATGTGCAGCCAGTAGGAGAGGGTGTAACTCGCGCAGCCGGTCGGCATGGTGACGGTCTGGGCGACCGTGTCGGTGTCGGCCTTGCCGTTGCCGTCCAACCAGGCGGTCCAACTACCGGAGTGCGCGGGCTCGTCGGCGGTGTCGTTGTTGACGGGCGACAGCCCCAGCGTGGACGTCTGCGTCCACGGCGCCGTGGCGGTCCCGTTCTCGAAGCCGGGGTCGCCGAGCAGTTGCGCGGCCGTGCAGCCGCCGCTGCCGGCCGGGTTGACGGTGACGGTGTAGCTGGTGGTGTGGCTGCCGGAGGCGGCGGTGCCGGTGACCGTGAGGGTGTAGGTCCCGGTCGTGGTCGCGGCGGTGGTGGCCACGGTGAGGGTGGCGCTGCCGCCGGAGGTGACGGTGGCCGGGCTGAAGCTCACCGTGGACCCGGGCGGACCACCCGCCGCGCTGAGCGAGACGGGCTCCGCCGCGCCGGCGGTGACCGCCGTGCTGATCGTGCTGCCGGCGCTCTGACCCTGTGTCACCGAACCGGAGGCGGGGGCGGCGGCCAGGGAGAAGTCGGCGGCGGGAGCGGAGGCGGCGACCGGGTTCCAGTAGTTCCCGGACATCACCAGGTAGACCAGCATCTTGATGGTCTCGCCGTAGTAGTGGTCGCCGAAGGGGTTGGTGGCCAGCTCGTTCCAGACGGCGTCGGTCCACGCCTGGTCCCCGGACACCATGGCGGCGGGCCCGGCCGAGTCGCCGGCCTCCTCGGCCTGGGTGTCCCCCGAGACGTTGGCGAAGGCGCAGTTGAGCTTGATGTGGGGTTGGACCTTGGTCGGGTCCCCGCCGGAGGCGGACTTGTAGCAGCTGGACTCGGCCTTCGCGACGGCGGTCGAGGTCGCCGCGGTGGTGGCGCCGTAGAGCAGGGCGTCGGTACCCATGTGCCAGGGGACGCGGATGGAGTTGTAGCCGACGATGTTGTCGGGCTGGTTCTCCTGGTAGTTCGCCGGGGCGGGCTGGGGGCTGGTGGTGTTCGCGTTGACGACGAAGTCGGAGAGCAGCTTGGCCGAGGACGAGTACGCCCCGGTGAACTCGTTGATCACGGCCTCGGTGCGGGTGACCACCTTGTTCCAGTCGTGCGCGGTGTCGTAGGCGGCGAAGGCGCGCAGGTGGTCGAGCATCATGTCGGACGGG
>NZ_JBHSQJ010000155.1:0-1420 GCF_042658505.1 Streptacidiphilus monticola
TGCTGAAGTAACAAATGCCCTGCTTCCAGGAAAAGCCTCTAAGCATCAGGTAACATCAAATCGTACCCCAAACCGACACAGGTGGTCAGGTAGAGAATACCAAGGCGCTTGAGAGAACTCGGGTGAAGGAACTAGGCAAAATGGTGCCGTAACTTCGGGAGAAGGCACGCTGGTGTGTAGGTGAAGTCCCTGCGGATGGAGCTGAGACCAGTCGAAGATACCAGCTGGCTGCAACTGTTTATTAAAAACACAGCACTGTGCAAACACGAAAGTGGACGTATACGGTGTGACGCCTGCCCGGTGCCGGAAGGTTAATTGATGGGGTTATCCGTAAGGAGAAGCTCTTGATCGAAGCCCCGGTAAACGGCGGCCGTAACTATAACGGTCCTAAGGTAGCGAAATTCCTTGTCGGGTAAGTTCCGACCTGCACGAATGGCGTAACGATGGCCAGGCTGTCTCCACCCGAGACTCAGTGAAATTGAACTCGCTGTGAAGATGCAGTGTACCCGCGGCAAGACGGAAAGACCCCGTGAACCTTTACTATAGCTTGACACTGAACATTGAGCCTTGATGTGTAGGATAGGTGGGAGGCTTTGAAGCGTGGACGCCAGTCTGCGTGGAGCCAACCTTGAAATACCACCCTTTAATGTTTGATGTTCTAACGTTGGCCCCTGACCGGGGTTGCGGACAGTGTCTGGTGGGTAGTTTAACTGGGGCGGTCTCCTCCCAAAGCGTAACGGAGGAGCACGAAGGTTAGCTAATCCTGGTCGGACATCAGGAGGTTAGTGCAATGGCATAAGCTAGCTTGACTGCGAGCGTGACGGCGCGAGCAGGTGCGAAAGCAGGTCATAGTGATCCGGTGGTTCTGAATGGAAGGGCCATCGCTCAACGGATAAAAGGTACTCCGGGGATAACAGGCTGATACCGCCCAAGAGTTCATATCGACGGCGGTGTTTGGCACCTCGATGTCGGCTCATCACATCCTGGGGCTGAAGTAGGTCCCAAGGGTATGGCTGTTCGCCATTTANTGCCGTGGGCGCTGGAGAATTGAGGGGGGCTGCTCCTAGTACGAGAGGACCGGAGTGGACGCATCACTGGTGTTCGGGTTGTCATGCCAATGGCACTGCCCGGTAGCTAAATGCGGAAGAGATAAGTGCTGAAAGCATCTAAGCACGAAACTTGCCCCGAGATGAGTTCTCCCTGAGACTTTAAGTCTCCTGAAGGAACGTTGAAGACGACGACGTTGATAGGCCGGGTGTGTAAGCGCAGCGATGCGTTGAGCTAACCGGTACTAATGAACCGTGAGGCTTAACCTTACAACGCCGAAGATGTTTTGGCGGATTTGAGAGAATTTTCAGCTCTGATACAGATTAATCGATACGTTGGTGAAACGTGTTGATAAAACAGAATTTGCCTGGCG
>NZ_JBHSQJ010000156.1:0-19804 GCF_042658505.1 Streptacidiphilus monticola
CGGGGCTGCGTGCCCTGGCGCGGGAACCGCGACGGGCCGGGCGCCGGCGCAGCCGCCGCCGCGCGGCCCCCGCGCGCCTGCGCACTGCTGCTGCTTGGGAGGTCCACGGCTCCAACGTACGGTCGGATGAACGCCACCCTGGGTGACGGACACGCCGCGAATTCGCACGGATCACCCGAATTGGTCCCTTCGGGTGAGACCCGGCGTGCCCCGTAGACTGGTGGACTGTCCGTCCGCCTCCCCACGACCCTGGGAATCCGCCACATGTCGCTCTCGATCGGAATCGTCGGCCTGCCCAACGTCGGCAAGTCGACCCTGTTCAACGCACTCACCAAGAACGACGTGCTGGCGGCCAACTACCCCTTCGCCACGATCGAGCCCAACGTCGGCGTGGTCGGTGTCCCGGACCCGCGGCTGGACAAGCTCGCCGAGATCTTCAACTCCGAGCGCAAGCTGCCCGCCACGGTCGACTTCGTCGACATCGCCGGCATCGTCCGCGGTGCGAGCGAGGGTGAGGGCCTGGGCAACAAGTTCCTCGCCAACATCCGTGAGTCGGACGCCATCTGCCAGGTCATCAGGGCCTTCAGCGACCCGGACGTGGTCCACGTGGACGGCAAGGTCTCGCCCAAGGACGACATCGAGACGATCAACACCGAGCTGATCCTGGCCGACCTGCAGACCATCGAGAAGGTGCTGCCCCGGCTGCAGAAGGAGGCGCGCCTCAAGAAGGACGTCGCCCCGACGCTCGCCGCGGTCGAGCAGGCCAAGACCGTCCTCGAGTCCGGCCAGACCGTCTTCGCCGCCGGCCTCGACCCGGCCCCGCTGCGCGAGCTGCACCTGCTGACGGCCAAGCCCTTCCTCTACGTCTTCAACGTGGACGAGGACGAGCTGGGCGACGAGGACTTCAAGAACGGCCTGCGCGAGCTGGTCGCCCCGGCGGAGGCGATCTTCCTCAATGCCAAGATCGAGTCCGAGCTGATCGAGCTGGACGACGAGGAGGCGCTGGAGCTGCTGCAGTCCATGGGCCAGGAGGAGCCCGGCCTGGCCACGCTGGCCCGGGTCGGCTTCGACACGCTCGGCCTGCAGACCTACCTGACCGCGGGCCCGAAGGAGGCCCGCGCCTGGACCATCAGGAAGGGCGCGACCGCCCCGGAGGCCGCGGGCGTCATCCACACCGACTTCCAGCGCGGCTTCATCAAGGCGGAGGTCATCTCCTACGACGACCTGGTCTCCCTCGGCTCCGTCGCCGAGGCCCGCGCCAAGGGCAAGGCCCGCATGGAGGGCAAGGACTACGTCATGCAGGACGGCGACGTGGTGGAGTTCCGCTTCAACGTCTGACGATCGGACCATTGGCCCGCCGACTTGCGAAACCGCAGGTCAGCGGGCCAATTCGTAGCTTCAGTGGCCCTGGTCCCGTACGTTGCGGCATAACGTTCAAGCCTCGGGTAATCATCGAACACGCGCCCAAAAATGCAGGTGGGGGGCAGTGTGCGGCTAGATCCCGCAGGGGCTCGGGGTGGGTTGATCGAATACGGTGCTGGATCGGTGCTGGTTGATCCGATGGGTCATCAGGTCTCGGTGGATCGTATTTCGGGATCACGTCCAGGCCGAGGCGAGCCAGGCGCGGTCGGCGGTCGCGCGATCGCGGTTCTGCCGCTCGCGGATGAAGAGTTCTTGGGTCTTGGTGAGGACAAGGGTGTAGGGCCGTCCTTGGCGCCGGGTTTCGTGCGCCACTGGGAGGGCGGCGCTGTCGAGTCGGCCGTGAATGTGGCGTCGGCGCTCCTTCGCGAGCGGCCATTCGAGAGTGCGCCGGGTGGGTGAGGCGAGGAACTCGCTCAGTGAACCGCACAGTTCGCAGGGGCAGTTGCTGTTCCAGGCGAGGGACCAGTCGTCCGCGTGGCGCGGGGGGCGGGCGAGGAGTGCGTCCAGGCGCCGGGCGCAGTCGCGGGCGACCGCGTTCAGCCCGGCTGCCTCACGTGCCGGCGCTGACATTTCGGTTGCGGCGCGGAGGGTGGGCAGCAGGCACTCCAGCACCTCGTCCCGGAATGCGAGCAGTCCGGCCAGTATCGCGTCGCGGAGTGTCTCTTCGGGGGCCGCCGCTTGGAGCAGCCGTAGCAGTCGGGGGCTGAGCCAACGCCAGCCGCGGCTGGCGTTGGGCGGGATCTGCGATGGCGGTGCAGGCGTTCAGCCGAGCGTTCAGCCAGTCCCAGACGTAGGCGACGAGCATCCCGGCAGCCTGGGGGACTCCGCTCTCGCGCAGGGCGCTGCCGAGTCGCGGCAGGTCCTCCACCCATGTGCCGAACTCCGGTCCGGCGCCTGGGTGCCGAGAGGGGAGCCAGCCGCTCAAGATGGATCGCAGCCACGGCTCGCCGTACTGCTGGGCGGCTGCTGCCAGCTGAGTCGCGTGGTCGGGCGTGAGCATCTCCACCTGGAAGGGGGACAGCAGCATCACGGCCCTGTCGGCGGATCGCAGCCCGACGGCCGCGTTCAGGGCGGGGCCGAGAAGTTCGCTGTGGACATCAGCGCTGATCCAGAAGGAGGCGATGGAGTCGGCGGCCGCGCGTGCGCCCGCCAGGTCCTCGGCGTCGATACGGGAGCGCAGCTCGTCCAATGTCCACTGGGATCCGGCTTCGGCACGGGCAGCAAACGCCTGCTCCCGTGGCCAGAGGACGATCGCGGCCCGGCGGTACCAGCGGTCCAGGGTGTTGCCGTAGTTGCCCATGTAGCCCTCGAACTCGGACTCGTAGGGCGTGAGGTCCCGGCTCGCGGTGCTGGCGCACACCTCGGAGTCGGGCACAGGCAGGGAGATCCGCTCGCCGCCGGTGCCGTCCGGGGCGGTCCACCAGGCCAAGGTGATCTCGTCGTCGATCAGGTCGTTGAGTTCGTAGTTGCTCTCGGTGGCCCCGTCCCCTTCCGCTTCCTCGTCCTCTACGCCGTCATAGCCGTCGTAGTCATTCCAGGGGTCCTCGTCGACCGGCCAGGCCTCCCAGGTCTCCCTGACCTCGGCCAGTGCCAGGACGGCCTGGCAACCCGCTTGGTCTGCGGCGGCACGCAGCAGTGCGGCGCGCCCGGCGTCGGCACCCTTGAGCCTGTCCCAACCCAGGCCGCGTTGTGTGTACTCGTGGTCGAGCAGGTACACCAGTCGCTTGGGTGGCGGTAGTTGACGGTGCGAAGAGCGCTCGGCGGCCGGTCGGCTGAAGTGCTCGGACAGGCACGTGGCCAGCTCTTCGACCGGGCCGGTCACCTGCGTCGGGGTCTCGGCATCGGCCAGCAGGTTGAAGGTGAGGGTGAGCCGGTGGCCGGACCGTACCGGGGTGACCTGGTGGCGGCAGTCGGCGTAGAAGGCTACGAAGCTCAGCTCCTCACGGGAGGCCCGATAGGTCCGGCTCTCGTTGGCCTGCTCGATGACCAGTTCCCCACCGGTGTGGGCCGAGGGCAGCGACACCACAAGGGTGCCGAGCATCGCGTCGTGCTTCTCGGAGTCCTGGTGCGGTAGGAAGAACTGACCCTTCCCGTATACGAGCATCGAGTGCAGCTCGGCGCGCAGCGCCCGGGAGCGGGGGAGGCCGAGCTCGTCCCGGACGTGTTCGAGGACCTTCTCCAGCAGCGCCTGCCAGCCGGGTCCGCCGAGGGTGACCTGGCTCGGCGTGATCTCCCAGGTGTCGCGGACACTCTGGTCGGTGAGCGTTTGCGTACCGCGGCCGAACTTGGCCGGGCGGGCGGCGGCGATCAGTTTCTTTGCTTGAGGTGCGCGGACGGGCAGGCTGACTCGTCCGACGTCGGCGACTTCGAGGTGGAGAAAGTGCGCCGGGGTCTGGAGGTGGGCGCTGAACGAGGCCGTCGAACCGGTGCCCAGGAGCTCCGCGAGTCGTTCTCTGGGTGTCGCCACGGTGTTGCTCCTGTTTCGCTGTCTCCTGGACGCTCGTGTCGCGACTCCATCGGCGGAGTTCAACACGCGGCTGCGTTCATGGAAACAGCTTTCAGCGACCGGGCGCAAACTTAGGAGTACACTACTTATAAATACACTCCTAAGCTGTTGGGGGCTCGAGTGACCGCCAAGCCGAGTGACATGTTCGACCGGGATGCCGAGTGGGCGGCACTGACCCGGTTCGCGGCTGACACGCGCAGCGGGGCGACGTTGGGTGTGGTGTCGGGGCGGCGGCGACAAGGCAAGACCTTCCTTCTCGATGCCTTGTGCAGGGCCCAAGGGGGCTTCTTCTTCGAGGCGACCGAGGCTGCCGACGCCGAGTCGCTGCGGAGGATCGGGGCGCTGATCGGGGAGTACGCGGGCTCGCCGTTCCCCGTGCGTCCGGCTGACTGGCACGAAGTTCTGGACGCGTTGCTTGCGCTGGGCGAGCAGGGGCCCGCCACGGTGGTGATCGACGAGTTTCCGTATCTGGCGAAGGCCAACCCGTCGCTGCCCTCGGTGATCCAGGCGGCGTTCGGTCCACGCCGCGAGGAGCGCCTGCGCTCGCAGACTCGGCTGCTGCTGTGCGGGTCGGCCATGTCGTTCATGGGTGGCCTGCTGTCCGGGACGGCGCCGTTGCGTGGGCGGGCGGGGCTGGAGATGGTGGTCCAAACGCTGGACTACCGGCTGGCCGCCGACTTCTGGGGCATCACCGACCCGCACCTGGCCGTCCTGCTGTACTCAGTGGTCGGCGGGACTCCGGCGTATCGGGACGGGGCGGCGGGAGGACGTGCACCGGAGTCGATCGCGGACTTCGACGCCTGGGTGGTGGACAACGTCCTTGACCGCTTCAGTCCGCTGTTCCGCGAGGCGCGGTACCTGCTCGCCGAGGAGCCGGACATCCGTGACAAGGCGCTGTACCACTCGGTGCTCGCCGCGGTGGCAGAAGGCAACAACACCCGCGGAGGGATCGCGGGCTACCTGGAGCGCAAGGCCACCGACATCTCCCACCACCTCTCGGTACTGGAGGACACCGGACTCTTGGTGCGTGCGGTCGATGCGTTCCGGCCGGGGCGGAGTGTGTACCGGATCAGCGAGCCGCTGGTCGTCTTCCACCACGCGGTGATGCGCCCGGAGTGGAGCCGACTGGAGCGGCAGGGGCGGGCGGCGCAGGTCTGGGCGAACAGCTCTCGCCGCTTCGCCGGGAGCGTGGTGGGTCCGCGCTTCGAGCAGATCGCCCGCGACTGGGCCTTGGACTACGCTGCGCCGGACCTGTTCGAGCGTCCGGTCGCCGATGTCGGCCACGGCGTCGTCAACGACCCGGAGCGCAGAACCTCGCACGAGGTCGACATCGTCGTCACCGGACATGATGCCGCGGGCCAGCGGGTGCTGCTCGCGATCGGTGAGGCGAAGTGGCAGGAGCCGATGGGCGCCGGGCACCTTGCCCGCCTCAAGCGGATCAGGGAACTGCTGGTGCGTGCCGGACACCCGGGAGCCGAGAACGCGAAGCTGCTCTGCTTCGGTGGCCATCCCTTCTCCGAGCAACTGCGCCAGGCCGGAGACAGCGGAGAGGTCGTTCTCGTGGGCCTCGGCGACCTCTACGGTCGATAGCCGGCGCGTGGGCGGTTGGGCAAGGCACGATGCGCACCACCACGCCCACGGGTGATGTGGCTCCTTGCGGCATAGGAGCGGCCAGTCCGGCCGCTAGGCTGCCGGAGTGAGTTCCAAGCGACGTACCGGGAAGTCTCGCCCGAGGTCCGCGCCGCCCCCGGTGGGCCGTGCCCCGAGGTCTTCCACGGCCGAGGCGGCGGAGTCGGAGCGGCTGGCGCTGGAGTTCCCGCACGAGCGGGAGGAGCTCTTGGTGCAGGCTGCGAGGGAGTGGGCTGCGGCCGGCGAGCACGTTCGCGCCCTCGAGCTGTACGACGACCTGCTTGCTGGTGAGCCTGCAGAGCGGTCGCTGATCGAGGCGTTCCGGATCAGCGCGCTGTGGGACGCCGGGCGCGTTGTGGAGGCGCGGGAGGCAGCCACCTCCCTGCGGGCGCAGCACCTGCGGGACGGTGGGGCATGGAATGTCGTCGCCGAGATGTTCGAGACCGCCGGCGAACTGGCAGAGGCGGCCGAGTGGTTCACGGTCGCGATCACCAGGCTGATGGGACCCGCCACGCCACTGACGGTCGAGGCCGTTGAGCAGCTTCCTTATGAGTACGACATCGAGACGCTGGTGATCGGCCGTCACCGAGTGCGCAGGCGGCTGGGATCGCCCCACGACGCGTTGGACGGTCTGGCGGACCAACTGCACGAGCACCGCAACCGCTGGCAGGACGAGGTGACGCCACTGGACCGCCTGCACGACCCGGCACTCGAGGAGCAACTGCTCCGCGAACAGATCGAGGCTCTGAAGGCTCGGAATCAGCAACTCTCCGACGAGGTGGCCTCGCGGCGTGCGGGCCTCGCGCGCCCGCAACTGATGTGCGCGCTGTACTGGCCCCAGACGGAGTTCGCCCAACTGCTGGCGCGGTGGCCGAGCCTTGTCGACGTCTACGGTGACGACCACCTGGCACACCGCAGCCAAGTGGAGCGGACCCTGAGCGGCCTGTCGGACCAGGGCGGGGTGCACCTGGCCGTGGCCCCCGGCACCGTGTCGGGCCTGGAGGAATTCGCCCGCGAGGAAGGCGTGGCGCCCGACGCATCGGAGGTTCGTGCCCAGTACGCGGCGGACCTCGGGCAACTCGGCCGAGCCGTAGCCTGGCCCCCGCCACGCAACGGAGCGTGCTGGTGCGGCTCGGGCCGCAAGTACAAGAAGTGCTGCGGCAACCCGGTACTCACCTGACGCCGCGCAACGGGCGGAACCGACGGTGCTGGATCCGTGCTGGATGTGAACGCACATCGCGGCGTTTCCGCAGGTGACTGCGCTGGATTGGATGTCCCGCTTCAACGTCTGACGAGGCCCGTCGTCAGATCACGGTCTGACTGGCAGGCATGCCGACCCGGACGCCCGCTGCTTCTGGGAGCGGGCGTCCTCCCTGACGCTCTTGGCCGCCGCCGGTGAGTGAGCCTGGCGGTGCGTTGCGGACGACACTCCGCGGACGTACAGTTTCCTGTACGTGAGGGGAGGCTGGTGCCTTGAAGACCATGTCGTACTCGGAGTCCCGCGCGAGGTACGCGGAAGTGCTCAATGCCGTAACCGACGACCGCGAGGAGATAGTGATCACTCGTGCGGGCCATGAGCCGGTCGTCATCGTCTCGCTTGAGGACTACGAGTCGCTGAAGGAGACCGCCTACCTGCTCCGCAGCCCGGCCAATGCACGTCGTCTCCTCGCGTCGATCGAGGAACTCGAGAGCGGAGGCGGATCCGTTCGGGAGCTGGTGGACCCGGAGTGAAGGTCACCTTCGCCTCTCGCGCCTGGGAGGACTATCTCTGGTGGCAAGCCCAGGACCGCAGGATGCTCAAGCGGATCAACACTCTCATCGCTGACGCGGCTCGCAACGGCAACGAGGGGATCGGTAAGCCGGAGCCCCTCAAGCAAGGGTTTCAGGGTTATTGGTCGCGCCGGATCAACGACGAGCACCGGCTGATCTACAAGGTCACGGAGGACTCGATTCTGATCGCGCAGTGCCGCTATCACTACGAGAGCTGATGGCAGGCCGCGGCCTTCCGCTGCTGTGGCCGAGTGGGGTCGTGAGTGGAGTGAGCACCAGGTTGACGGACTTCACGCAACCACCAGCCAGGAGCGGCGTCCTCCCGGTCCGGTCGCTGCGGCTGGCGTGCCGGCCCCGTAAAGGAGCACGTCGCCGGGCCGTAGGTGAGGTGCACTCCGTTCGGTGGGCAGGGATCTTGGCCGGGCGACCCGACGACTCGTGATGGCGTCAGCGCGGCGGGCTGCTTCCGCGCAGCAGTTCCGCCGCGAGGGCCGGGGCGGTGGTGCCGTTCCGGCCGGGGCTGCGGAAGGCGTCCGCGAGGCGCAGGGCCTTCACCTTCGCCCGTGCCCGGTCTGGGCGTTGGAGCACGGTCGTGCCCGTCTCCGCCTCGAGGACCGGGGCGTAGCCGGCCGCGCGCAGCGCCGCCAGGGTGGTGTCCGGGTCGGCTGTGCTGATCAGGACGGTGGGCGCGATCCGGCGGAGGCCGAGCTTGGCCAGGGAGCGGGTCCTGGCCAGCTCCAGCACCAGCGTCTCGTCGTCCGAGCGGATGCAGCACGCCGAGCGGACGACGCGCATGCGGCCGTGGGTGCGGGCGGTGTCCTTGACGAGGTAGCGCAGCGGCTGCGGCAGCTCCCGGCCGCCCTCGCTGAACTCGGCCAGGGCGCTGAGCAGTTGGTCCGCGTCCTGCCCGGCGTCCAGGGCGCGGCGGACGGATGCGGCGCTGAACCGCCAAACCACCGCGTGGCCCTCGGACTCCCGGTCCGCGCAGGCGGTGAGCAGGCCAGCCAGCTCGCCGCCGGGTGCCCCGGGCACCACGGCGGTCAGGTCCGCCTGGAAGCGGGCGGTGCGCGCGGGCGCGGGCAGCAGCGCGGCCAGCGTGTCCTCCAGCGAGGTGACGGCCGTCGCCAGGCGCGGGTGTCCGTCGAGGGAGGGGCCGGTGCCCGGGACCGCGGGGAAGTAGCGGGCCGCGCCCGCTTCCAGAAGGGCGAGCACCGCGTGCCCGACCGGGGTCAGCACACCGTGCGCGACGACGCCCAGGAGCCGGGACTCGGCGAGCGTGGCCGCCAGTCGCGCATCCAGGTCCTCGTCCTCCCGCAGGGCCGGCCGGTGCCAGACCGCGGCCTGCGCAAGCCACTCCTCGGCATCCCGCCGCCCGGCGGTGATCCCGGTGCCGGACGGCAGGGCGGCGAGCGCGGCCAGCAGCGCCAGACGCAGCGGCACCGCCTCCGGGTCCTGGGGGCTGACCAGGGCGACGGGAGGGTCGGCCTCCAGCTCCGGCCACCAGCTGAGGACGTCGGGGAGGACCGCCCAGGTCGCGAGGAGGGGGAGCAGCCGCTCGGCAGGAGGCGCGGCCAGCCAGCGGTCGTACGCGTCGGTGGGCGCCAGGACCGGCGGTGTGGCCGGGACGGCGGGCTTCCGGCCGCGGCCCCGGCCGGCCGCCGCGGTGGGCTCCGGTGCGAGCACGCCGATCAGCCCGGCTCGGGCGGCGAGGTCGAGCCAGAACCGGGCCTGCGCCTCGTCTAGGCCCGCCTCCTTGGCCGCGCGCCGGGTCTCCCGGATCGCGACCCCGCCAGCCTTGCGCAACTGCAAGGGCTGCAGCTCGACCTGACGCAGCAGCAGCTCCGCCGCGGACGCTGCGGACGACGCGGCGGCCTGTGCCTCCCGGAGCACCGTCGGGTCCGGGACGCCGGTTCTGGCGCCGGGGCCAGGCACGGGCGGATCCGCCCAGTAGGCGGGCCGGGCGTCCGGATCGCGCAGCACGGCGCCGATCTCGTACGGCAGTTCCACCAGGTCGTGTCCGACCGGGACGACCAGACCGCGCTCCGCGAGCCAGTCCGTGCCGGGGTCGCCCGAGCCGCCGGAGCGGAAGACGAAGGGCCCCTCCTCGGCGGCGTAGTGCTCGCCGTAGCGGCTGTGGAAGCAGTGGGTGCGCAGCAGCGGGGGGCCGCCGCCGGTCATCAGCTCCAGCAGTTCGCGGGCGTCCGGGGGAGCGGCGTCCACCAGGGTCCGCACCTCGTGGGGCCGGGACAGCAGGTCGACGATCGCCTGCTGGCGCTCGTCCCGGGTGCGGGCGGTCGGCAGGGCGAGGCCGCGGTGGATGCGCTGGATCTCGGCGGACTGGAAGGCGCGGGAGAGCAGTTCGTCGAGCGGGCGGCCGAGTCCGGCCAGGCGTGCCGCCTGACGGTGCAGCAGGTGCGGGACGACGACCGGCCCGTCCGGGTCGCCGCCAGGGGCGGGCAGGACCAGGGCGGCGTCGGTGAGTTCGCGTAGCCGGTGCTCCGCCGCCTGCCGGGCGGCGCCGGTTACGCCGAGGAAGTCCAGCAGCGCGGCGCGCGGAACCGCTCGTTCGGCAGGGTCGGGGGCGTCCCACCCGTGGACCATGACCTGCCAGGGACCGGACCCATGGAACACCCCCGCCTTCCGGGTGGACTCGGGCAGCGGGCCGTGCAGGCGCTGGGCGAGCAGCGCGGCGGCCACCAGGATCTGGGTGTGCGCAGCGGTCAGTTCGGCGAGCGCCTCGGCGGTCGAGGCATCGCCGATCAGGTGTGCCGCCAGTTGTTCCAGGTCCCGGACGGCCACCGGGGTCCCGAACTCGAAGCCGCGGTAGGGCAGTCCGCGCCGCTCCAGCAACTCCGTCAGGTCGGCCGCCGTCATCCGGCCCAGGCGGCGCGCCAGTTCCTCGGTGGTGCTCACGCCGGCCAGCCTACCGGCGCGGCCGGAAGGCTCGGCCGCCCGTCTCCCAGAGCGCTCACTGATCGTCAGTTCTCGCTCACCGCAGGATAGTTCGCGCTCTGTTCTGTCCGTGGGCCGGGGCACGGGGGAGGACGATCGGTGCCGACGGTGTTCGGGGCCGGGACGAGGTGACGGCCGACCTGGTCACGCTGGTTCGGGAGCCCGGGCTGCCGGCCTGCCGGGTGGTGCGGAGCGCGTGCACACCCGTGCCGGGCATGGGGAGGCGTACGGCGCGGCGCTGGCCCAGGCGTCCTGGCTGGAGACCGAGCGGACCCGGCTGGCCAATCTGGTGCCGATCGTCCGCGGTCTGTAAGCCGAGACCCTGTACGCCCCCGAAGTGGGGGACGCGGCGGTGCGTGCCCGGGCCGACCGGCTCGCCGTCGACACGCTGGAGGAGACCGCACGGAGCCGTGCAGTCACCAGGCGGTTGCCGTCCGCGCTCCGGCGACGGCGGGGGCCGCATGCGCCGGTCATCGGCGGGCCATCCGGGCGCCATTCCGGCGCCATGTTCCGCCGCTAGCGTCCGCCGGACGGACGGATGGACGAACAGTCCACGGGGTCGGCAAATCGGTGAGGGCGTGGCGGCGTGAGCAGCGGGCTGGCGACGGAGCGGGTGGAGCGGGCGGCCGCGGGCGGGACGGTCGACCCGGCGCGGTTGCCGGAAGCGGGGCGGGCGACGGTCGTTCCGCGGGTCAACCGGCTGCGCGCCCTCGACGGGCTGCGGCTGGTGGCCGCGCTGATGGTGTGCGCGTACCACTACGGCGGCCGGGACGGCGACATCGCCAGGGCGTGGGGGGCCTCGCCCAAGGTGCTGTTCCCGAGCCTGCACGGGGCGTTCTCCTACGGCTGCCTCGGCGTCCAGGTCTTCTTCGTGATCAGCGGGTTCGTCATCTGCATGAGCTCCTGGGGCCGGACGCTGAAGGAGTTCTTCGCGTCCCGGGTCTCCCGGCTCTATCCGGCGTACTGGGTGGCCGTCCTGCTCGTCACCGCCGTCTTCGCGCTCTACCCGGTCGTCCAGAAGCCGCTGCCGGTGCACGAGGTGCTGGTGAACCTGACGATGGTGCAGCAGCCGCTCGGCTCGGACCGGGTGCTCGGGGTGTGCTGGACGCTGTGGGTGGAGGCGAGGTTCTACCTGCTGTTCGCCCTGTGCGTGGTCTGGCGCGGCGTCACCTACCGGCGCTGCGTGGCCTTCTGCGCCGGCTGGCTGGTGGCGGCCGTGCTGGCGGCCGGGATGAGGAACGCCGCCGTGGATCTGGTGGTGCAGAGCGCCTCGGCGCCGTTTTTCGTGGGCGGGCTGGCGCTCTACCTGGTCCACCGCTTCGGCAACCGGCCGCTGCTGTGGGCGATCGTCCTGTTCTCCTGGGCCTTCGGCCAGTACGAGGCGGTCATCGGGCTCTGGAGCCCGCACGCCCACGGCGGCTTCCACCACCGCAGCCCCGTCGTGATCGTCGCGGTGGTGACGGCGGGCTACGTGGCCGTGGCGGCGATCGCGGCGGGCTGGGCGCGACGGCTGGACTGGCGCTGGCTGACGGTCGCGGGCGCGCTGACGTACCCGTTCTACCTGCTGCACGAGCACCTCGGCTGGGTCGTCATCCACGCCCTGCACCGCGATGCCGGGCTGCCGGTGGCGGCGACCTTCGCCGCCACCGTGCTGGGCATGCTGCTGCTGGCCTGGCTGATCCACCGCCTGGTGGAGCGCCCGTTCGGGCCGCGGTTGAAGCGGGCGCTGCTCGCGGCCCGGCCGCTGGACGATCAGGGCTGACGCGACGTCAGGCAGTACACGCCGCCGGTCGGGTCGGCCATGACCAGCCAGGACTTGCCCTCGTGCAGGAAGCGCGCGCCGTGGCGCTCGTGCCGGGCCCGGACAGCCGACGGGTCGGCACAGGCGAGGTCGAGATGGGCGGACGTCGGCCGGGGCTCGTCGAGGCGCTGCAGCAGCAGCCGCACCGGGACCGATGCGGGCGGCTGCACGACGTGGAACTCGGGCAGTGTGCTGGGACGGGCGTCCCAGCCGGTGGCGGCGGGCCAGAACTCGGCCTCCGCGTCGAAGAGTTCGGGGGCGAGGTCGATGCAGACCTGGTCCAGCCGACTGTCGCGGGCGGCCCCGTCCCGATGCTCCCCGTGCGCCGGGACCAGGCAGAACAGCTGGCCGGCGGGTGAGCGGAGCACCGCCCAGGCGCCGTGGTCCGCGACCACGGACGCACCCGCCGCCGTCGCCCGCTCCAGGTCGGCGCGCAGGTCATCGCTGCACAGGTCGATATGGGCACCGCCGCGCCCCTCCGCGCAGCCCTGCAGCTTGACCCACGGGGCGCCCCCCGACACGGGCAGCAGGGTGGCGAACTCGCCCTGCTCGCCGCGCCGTTCGGACGGCGTGGTGTCCGTGACGGCGGTCCAGAACGCGGCGGCGGCGGTGAAGTCCGCGGCCGGTCGGTCGATGAAGGCGTAGCTCCAGGTGATCATGCGCTCCGGTCCTCGGTCAGTCGGGTGGGGAGGTTGCCGAGGCCATGCTGCCGAGGGAGCGGACGTTCGTCATCCCGGTTGCCGCCGGGGGTCCTCGGTAGGCTGGGGACATGCGGATCTCGGTCTCTTCCGACATGGACGAGGGTGTCGCCCGTCAGCTCCTCACCGAACTGCGCCGCCGCGGGCACGACGTGCCGCCCGAGCTGAGGCACGGCGTCTACGCGCCCGACGAGAAGGACGACTGGGCGTACTGCAGCGAGCGCGCCGCGCGGGATGTGGTCGAGGGCCGGGCGGACCAGGCGGTGGTCTGCTGCTGGACCGGGACGGGCGCGTCGATCGCCGCGAACAAGGTGGCCGGGGTGCGAGCCGCGCTCTGCACCGACGCCTACACGGCGGGCGGCGCCCGCCGCTGGAACGACGCCAACGTCCTGGCCCTGAGCCTGCGGCTGACCTCCCCGGCGATGCTCGGCGAGATCCTCGACGCCTGGTTCGACGCCCGGGTGAGCGAGGAGCGCGAGGACCAGGACAACGTGCGCCACGTGGACGCGATCCGTTGAGCCGGCCGTATGTGGTGATGCGTCAGGACGACAACGGCAACAGGTTCGTGGTCGGACGCTACTCGGGGGAGGCGGAAGCCCGGGCGGTGGCGGCGGAGTTCGAGGCGCGTGGCCACAAGCAGCTGTACTGGGTCGAACCGCCCCGGCCCCGGGTGGTGGTGGGTGCGGCGCTGATCCGGGAGGGGCGGGTGCTCGCGGCGCGGCGGAGCGCGCCCGAGGCGCTGGCGGGGAAGTGGGAGTTCCCCGGAGGCAAGGTCGAGCCCGGGGAGACGGTCGCGGCGGCGCTGGAGCGGGAGTTGAGGGAGGAGCTGGGCGTCACGGCGGTGGCGGGGGAGCGGCTGCCCGGGGCATGGGAGGTCCGGGCGGACCTCGAACTCCAGATCTGGACCGCGACCCTGGACCCCGGCTCCCCGGAGCCGGTTCCCCTCCAGGACCACGATGCGCTGCGCTGGCTCTCCGCCCCCCAACTGCGGGAGGTCGCATGGCTCCCCCAGGACACCTTCGCCCTGCCGCACGTCGCCGCCCTGCTCCGCTGACCCCGCCGCCCCGGCCCCCGGTACAGGAGGGCGCGACGACAGGCGGCGCGCGAAGGGGGCAGGCTTGTGCCCGCGATTGGCCCAACGCCCTGCCAGGCGCGAGGAACTGCGCGACTGGCCCCGCCCCTTCGGGGGCGCGGGGAACTGCGCGACTGGCCCCCGCCCCTTCGGGGGCGCGGGGAACTGCGCGACTGGCCCCCGCCCCTTCGGAGGCGCGGGGAACTGCGCGACTGGCCCCCGCCCCTTCGGAGGCGCGGGGAACTGCGCGACTNCCCCTTCGGAGGCGCGGGGAACTGCGCGACCAGCCCGCCGCCCACGGAGGTTCGTCTCGCACGCGGGGCCGGACCTCCCCGGGTGGGATGCTTGCTCGCGCAGTTCCTCGCGCTCCCGAAGCCCCTTGCAGGGCCCCTGACGGGGCCCGTGGGCCCCCGGCGGGGCTCCCGCCCTTGCCGGGGCCGGAGGGGCAAGATGACCCCATTGGCTGGGTATGGGGCGGATGTATCGGGTATGTCAGTATCCGGCCGGGCCGGCAGGCCGCGAGGGAACAGGGGCGCGGGAGGAGGCGTGTGCGCATGGCGCGGATCGGCAGCGCGGCCGCGTGGGCGCGCCTGCGGCACCGGCCCGCGCGAGGGGCCGCGCACTCCGCGCCCGCGCCCGAACCGACCGCGGCGGCCCTCGGCGGGCGGAACCGGGCGCCCGTCCCGTTCCCGGGGCTCATCGGGGGCGCACTTCCCGCCGACACACTGGAGCAGCAGGGGGCGCGGGGGGTGCAGAACCTGCTCGACCTCGTCCGGCTCGCCATCGTGATCCTCGACGTCGAGGGGCGCGTCGTCCTCTGGAGCCCCGCCGCCGAGGAGCTGCTCGGCTGGCCCCGCGAGGCGCTCACCGGGCGCGGGCTCGAGGTCCTGCTGGGCGACGACCCGGAGCGCCGCAAGCAGGCGGAGGCCGTCATCGCGGAGACGCTGCGCGGCGGGAGCTGGGGCGGCGTCGCCATGCTGATGCACCGTCAGGGGCACAAGGTCCAGGTCGAGGCGCGGCTCTCGGTGCTGGTGGACGGGGACGGCGTGCCCTTCCTGCTGGCGCGGCTCGCCGACGCCGCCGCCCTCGCCGCGGTCGAGCAGGACCTGGCCGTGCAGGACGCGCTGTTCGAGCAGTCCCCGCTCGGCATCGCCATCTTCGACCGTGACCTGCACTACGTCCGCATCAACGAGACCCTGGCCCGGATGAACGGGCTGGCCCCGGCCGAACACCTGGGCCGGACCGCGGGGGAGACGCTGCCCGAGTTCGCCGCCGACGAGATCATGGCCATCCAGCGACAGGTCCTGGCCTCCGGCGACCCGGTCATCGACCTCACCCTCACCGGCGCCAACCCCCTTGAGCCGGGCTACCGTTCGGCCTCCTACGCGCGGCTCCACGACCGGGCCGGCCGGGTGCTGGGGATCACCGGCATGATCATGGACGTCACGGACCGGTACCGCGCCGTCTCCCGGGTGGAGAAGGCCAGACGCAGGCTCGCGCTGCTCAACGAGGTGGGCGGCCGGATCGGCGACCTGCTCGACGCCGAGCTGATCGCCCAGGAGCTGGCCGACGCCCTGGTGCCGCAACTGGCCGACTACGCGGGCGTCTGCCTGCTGCAGGCCGTCGCCGACGGGGACGACCTGCCGCGGCATCCGGCGACCCGGCTGACCCCGCTGCTGATGGCCGGCACCGCCGCCTTCGAGCCCAGTCCCGAGGCGGAGGTCATGCAGACGCCCGGGGAGCGGATCACCATGACCGACGACTCCGTCTTCGCGCGCGTGCTGCGCACCGGCGTCCCGGAGCAGTTCGACTCGCTGACCAAGCTGGAGGACGCGGTCGGCCCCGACGACCCCCGCGTGCGCGCGTCCTACGCGCTCGGCGTCCACTCGATGCTGGTCGCCCCGCTGCGGGCGCGGGGCATCGTGCTCGGCCTGCTGGTGCTCGCCCGGGCCGGCCGCCGGGAGGGGTTCGACCACGACGACCGGGTGCTGGCCACCGAGCTGGGCGACCGCGCCGGGGCCTCGCTCGACAACGCCCGCCTCTACGCCCGCGAGCGCGCCGCCGCCCTCATGCTGCAGCGCAGCCTGCTGCCCCAGAGCGTCGCCCAGCCGCCCGGCATGGAGGTCGGCTACCGCTACGTGCCGGGCAGTTCGGGTACGGAGGTGGGCGGCGACTGGTTCGACGTCATCCCGCTGCCCGACGGCCGGACCGCGCTCGTGGTCGGCGACGTCATGGGCCACGGCCTGCGCGCCGCCGCGACCATGGGCCGGCTGCGCACCGCCGTGCGGACCCTGGCCGGGCTCGACCTGCCGCCCGACGTGCTGCTGCAGCACGTGCACGACCTGGCCGACGACCTGGCCCAGAGCCCGGACGAGGCGCTCATCGCCACCTGCGTCTACGCGGTCTACGATCCGTCAACCCGCCTGCTGCGCATGGCGAAGGCCGGCCACACCGCGCCGCTGCTGGTGGTCCCGGAGGACATCGACGGCGAGCCGCCGGTGCCGGGGCCGCTGCCGGGCGGCCGGGCGCACCAGCTGACGCTGCCCTCCGGCGCGCCGCTCGGCGTCGGCGGAGTGCCCTTCGAGTCGGCCGAACTCACCGTCCCGGAGGGCAGCATGCTGGTCCTCTACACGGACGGCCTGGTCGAGTCCCGCACCGAGGACATCGACGTCGGCGTGCGCCGGCTGGCCGGGGTGCTGGAGCTGCCCTACGACTCGATCGAGGAGGCCTGCGAGCGGGTGGTCCGCACCCTCGAGCAGGGCCAGGAGCCCGACGACGTGGCGCTGCTGCTGGCCCGGCTGGGCCGCGCGCCGCTCCCGCACCCGGGACTGCACGCCGAGTGGACCCTGGCCGCCGAGTCCTCCGCCCCCGCCCGGGCCCGCCGCCTGGTGCGCGGCTCGCTGCGCGACTGGGGACTGGACGAGCTGCTGGACGTCACCGAACTGCTCGTCAGCGAACTGGTGACGAACGCCGTCCGGTACTCGCGGGCGCCCATCGGGCTGCGGCTGACACTGGGCCAGCGGCTGCTGGTGGAGGTCGCCGACCCGCTGCCGGACCCGCCGCAGGAACGCCGGGCGGCCGGTACCGACGAGGGCGGGCGCGGGCTGCAGCTCGTGCACCGGCTGGCCGCCGACTGGGGCACGCGCGCGGAGGCGGGCGGCAAGGTGGTCTGGTTCGAGCAGGAAATTCCGTTGCGGCTCGCCCGGCCACTGCCGGACGGCGAAGCCGAGCGGGCCGGGGGCGATGGCGGGGCCGTGGACGGCGTGGGTGTCGCGGAAGAAATCGATCAAGACCCTGCCCAAGGGCGCTGACCGGGGCGTAGGGTTCCGATTCCCAACGGCTATGTGTATGCCGGACGGCCGAGATGATGAATACTCGGAGACCGCGACCCACTTGCTCTTGGCAGAAGGCAGAAGGAGACGGGTAGTTGAGCGAGACACCGTCTGCGTTGGACCCCGGGGCGGCGATCCCGCGCCCGAGCCGCGAAGCGGAACCGCTGCGCCGTTGGGGCCACGGCGAGGCGGGATCGATCTACGACTACGTCCGGGTGGCCGCCTTCGCCATCGGTCCCGACGGCCGGATCAGCCAGTGGAGCGACCGCGCCGCCGAGTTCTTCGGCGTGCCGGCCGAGGACGCCGTCGGCGCCGACCCGATCACCGCCTTCGCCCCACGTGAGCTGTGGCGGACCGGCCGCGAGCGGATGGGCGAGATCCTCGACGGCAAGGAGTGGGTCGGCACCGCGCCCTACCGCGACCAGGAGGGCCGCGAGCAGGTCGCCGAGCTGTACCTGATGCCGGCTCAGGGCGAGGACGGCCGCAAGGGCGTCGTCTGCATGGCCGTGGACCTGCGCGCGCTGCGCAGGATCGAGACGGATCTGGCCGCCTCCGAGGCCGTGTTCGGCCAGGCGCCCACCGGCTTCGTCCTCTTCGACCAGGACCGCCGCATCCAGCGCGTCAACGAGGCCTTCGCCGAGGGCATCGGCCTGCGCCCGGACGACCTGGTCGGCCTCGGCGTCAGCGAGCTGATGGGCCGCACCGACGCGGACCGGCTGCAGCAGGCGCTGGACTCGGTGCTGGCCACCGGCGAGCCCGTGCTGGACCTGCGCTTCTCCGGCGAGATCCCGTCCCGTCCCGGCCGCCGCCGCTGGTCCATCTCGTTGTACCGGCTGCTCAGCGCGAGCGAGCGGCCGATGGGCGTGGCCGGCCAGGTCGTCGACGTCACCGGACGGCTGCGCGCCGAGCGCGAGGCCGCCAACGTCCGCCGCAGCCTGGACCTGCTCAACGAGGCGGGCTCGCACATCGGCACCACGCTGGACCTGGAGACCACCGCCAAGGAGCTGCTGGGCGTCGTGGTCCCCTCCTTCTGCGACGTCGCCACCGTCGACCTCTACAGCGGCGTGCTCGACTCGCGGGACGCCGCCGCGGACGCCGAGGGCCACCGGCTCGGCATCGGCGACGGCTCCGGCGAGCTGCGCCGGGTCGCCTCCGCGTCCACGCTGGGCCAGGCGCACAGCTCCGCGGTGGGCGGCGCGTTCTGCTACCCGCACGGCTCGCCGCACGCCCGGGCGCTGCGCAGCGGACGGCCGGTGGCGCTCCAGGGCGCCGACAACCCGGACCCGAACCCGCTCATCCACAGCACCGTGGTGGTGCCGATGGTGGCCCGGGAGAAGGTGCTCGGCCTGGTCCAGCTGTCCCGCGCCAAGGGCTCCGAACCGTTCACCCCGCGCGACACCGCGATAGCCGGCGAACTGGTCGCCCGGGCCGCGGTCTGCATCGACAACGCCCGGCTGTACCGGCGCGAGCACGAGCGGGCGCTGATGCTCCAGCGCAGCCTGCTGCCCCCGGGTGACCCGGTGGCCTCGGGGCTGGAGATCGCCTGCCGTTACCGGCCCGGCAGTTCGGGTACGGAGGTGGGCGGCGACTGGTTCGACGTCATCCCGCTGCCCGGCAACCGCACCGCGCTGGTCGTCGGCGACGTCATGGGCCGCGGGCTGCGCGCCGCCGTCGCCATGGGCCAACTGCGCACGGCGGTAAGGACGCTGGCCACCCTGGACCTGGACCCGGCCGAGGTGCTGGGCCAACTGGACGAGATCGCCCGGGGATTGAGCGCCGACCCGGAGGCGGCCGAGGGCTCCGAGCTGTACCTGGCCACCTGCGTCTACGCCCTGTACGACGCGGTGACCCGGCGGGTCGTCATCGCCAACGCCGGTCACCTGCCTCCGGTGCTGGTGCAGCCCGGCGCGAACGGCGCCGAGGAGGCGCTGATGCTGGACGTCCCGCCCGGCCTGCCGCTGGGCGTGGGCGGTGAGCCCTTCGAGGAGGTGACGGTCCGCCTGCCGGACGGCGCGCTGCTGGGCCTCTACACGGACGGCCTGGTGGAGTCGCGCACCCACCAGCTGGAGGAGGGGCTGAGCGCCCTGCGGACCGCGCTGAGCGGACCGCAGAAGCCGCTGGAGGCGCTGTGCGACCAGCTGCTGACGGAACTCGACCCGCACCACGGCGAGGACGACATCGCCCTGCTGATGGCCAGGGTGCACGCGCTCCCGGCGGGCTCGGTGGGCGACTGGACCCTCCCCTCGGCCGCGCCGTCGGTGGCCCAGTGCCGCGAACTCGCCTGCGGCTGGCTGGAGTCGAGGGGCCTGTCGGATCTGGCAGACACGGTCGAACTGCTGGTCAGCGAGCTGGCGACGAACGCGCTGCGGCACGGCCGCGGCGATATTCGGCTGCGCCTGCTGATGGACGCCACGCTGGTGTGCGAGGTGTGGGACAACGGCTATGCGCAGCCGCGCAGACGACGGGCCAGCGACACCGATGAGGGAGGCCGGGGCCTGCAGCTGGTCAGCTTGCTGGCGGATCGGTGGGGCAGCAGGCGGACTCCGTCCGGGAAGACGGTCTGGTTCGAGCTCGCCCTGCCCCGCTAGATGATCGATTCCAAGGGTCAGTGGTCGTAGGCGG
>NZ_JBHSQJ010000157.1:0-38600 GCF_042658505.1 Streptacidiphilus monticola
CGAGGCCCAGCGCGGGCGGGCACCGGAGCGCGCGGCCGAGCGGATCGCCGACGGGTGCGGCGACGACGCCGCCGGGCGCCGGCCCGACCGGCGGCGCGACGGCCTCGGCGAGCGCGTCCCGGGCGGACCAGCCGGCGCAGGGCTTCCTGTGGTCGGACGGGTCGGTCGACCCGGCCAGCAAGGACGCCTGGGCGCAGAGCGACGTGACGCTGAAGAGCCGGTACACCGTCACCGCGGTGACGGTGACGCTGCGGATCTCGCTGACCCCCGGGGTGGCGAACACCGGGGCATGGAGCAGCGTCCCCGCGGCGGACCTCGACGTCAGGGTGGAGCAGCAGGCCGACGCCCTCGTCTACACCTGGACGCTGAAGCCCGGCGTGACGCTGGCTCCGGGCAGCTACGAGTTCGCGGGGCAGTACGACCACGCCTCCGGCGGCCGGGACGCGGGCGGGGACCGCTACGAGGCGACGGCGGTGGGGCACGGCCAAGCTGTCCGGGTGTCAGGGGATTTCTACCCGCACTCCTGAGGCGGCTGGAACTCCCGGAAAAAACCTGCGACTTGCGAGCAACCTTTCGCCGGAACCGGACCACTGACAGTCGTCAGGGCGCGCTCGGGCAGAGCGCGCCACCGCCGACCGTCGAAGGATCGACCCGGTGTCCCCACACTCACGGCGCCAGCACCGCCGTTCCCGAACCCTCAGGCGCGTCCTGGCCGCAGCCGGCGCGCTCGCCGTCGTCGGCGGCGTAGCCGCCGCCCTGCCGCTCTTCGCCGGCGCCAGCACCGGCACCCCGTCCGCCGCCAGGACGCTGACCGTCGCTGCGGACGGCAGCGGCCAGTACCGGACCGTGCAGGCGGCCGTGAACGCCGCCGCCGCGGGCGACACCATCAGCATCGCCAAGGGCACCTACCACGAGGTGGTCGACGTGCCCCGCAGCAAGACCGGCCTGAGCCTGGTCGGCGCCACCGGCAACGCCGAGGACGTCGTCATCACCTACGGGAACGCCGGCGGCACCGCCAAGCCCGGCGGCGGCACCTACGGCACAGCGGGCAGCGCGACCGCCACCTTCTCCGCCGCCGGCATGACGGTGAGGAACCTCACCATCACCAACTCCTTCTCCAAGAAGGCACATCCGGAGATCACCGCCGGGCAGGCGGTCGCGCTGAACGCGCAGGGCGACCGGCAGGTCTACGACAACGACCGCTTCATCGGGCACCAGGACACCCTGCTGGCCTGGTCGCCGTCGGCCACCGCGCAGACCCGGCAGTACTTCCGCAGCGTGTTCGTGAAGGGTGACACCGACTTCATCTTCGGCAACGCCACCGCCGTCTTCGACCACGCCAACATCCAGGCCATCGACGACGGCGCGGCGGCGGGCGGGCTGAACGGCTTCATCACGGCCGCGAACACCGACGCCTCGAAGAAGTACGGCTTCCTGATCGCCGACAGCACGGTCAGCAGCACCGCCGCGGCGAACACCTACTACCTGGGCCGTCCCTGGCACCCCAGCAGCACGGCGGTCGCGCAGGTGGTGTTCCGCGACACCGCGCTCCCGGCGGCGGTCAAGAAGGCCTCGCCGTGGACGGACATGGGCGGGTTCAGCTGGAAGTCGGCCCGGTTCGACTCCTACGCCGACACCGGCGCGGGCGCCGCTGTGAACGCAAACAGTCCGCAGCTGACGACGGCCCGGGCCGCCGACTACACCGTCGCCAAATACCTGGCCGGGACCGACGGTTGGGCCCCGTTCGGCACCAGCGGCAGTACCGCGGCCGCAACGGCCGGCGCGACCGCGCAGGCGAGCACGCCGGCCGCCGCCACCGCCGGGGGCAGCGCGTTCGCGACCGCCACGGGGGACGCCCGCACCGTCACCGAGCCCAAGGCGCCGGCCACCGTCTGCGCCACCGTCAGCTCGAAGCTGGCCTGGAGCGGCCGGACCTCCTCCAGCGCGAACGAGACCACCCCGCCGGACACCGCCCGGATCCAGAGGGCGCTCGACTCCTGCACGCAGAGCGGCAGTTCGACGGTCGCGGTGAAGCTGGCCGCGTCCGGCTCCGGCGCCGCCTTCCTCAGCGGACCGCTGACCGTGCACAAGGGCGAGGTGCTGCTGCTGGACTCCGGCGTCACCCTGTACGCCTCCCGCAACCCGGCCGACTACCAGGTCAGCGGCAAGCCCAGGTGCGGCACGCTCTCCTCCGGCAAGGGCGGCTGCACCGCCTTCCTCACCGTCTCCGGCGCCAACGCCGGCATCGAGGCGGTCCGGGCGGCCAGCGGCAGCCAGGGGCGCATCGACGGCCGCGGCGACCAGACCATCCTCGGCACCAGCACCACCTGGTGGGGGCTGGCCACCCAGGCGCAGCAGCAGAACAAGAACCAGAACAACCCGCGGCTGATCCAGGCCAACAGCTCCGACAACTTCACGCTCTACCACGTGGACCTGCTCAACTCGCCCAACTTCCACGTCGTCTACAACGGCGGGACCGGCTTCACCGCCTGGGGCGTCCGGATCAGGACCCCGGCCACCGCCCGCAACACCGACGGCATCGACCCGGCCGGGGCGACGAACGTCACCATCAACGACTCCTACATCATGACCGGCGACGACGGCGTGGCGATCAAGGGCGGCGGCGCGGCGAGCAGGAACATCACCGTGGAGAACAGCCACTTCTACGGCACCCACGGCATCTCCATCGGGTCGGAGACCAACAGCGGCGTCAGCAACGTCCTGGTCCGGGACAACACCGTCACCGGCACCGACGCGCTCGGCAACGCGAGCGTCAGCAGCGTCGGCATCCGCATCAAGTCCTCCCCCGGCAACGGCGGGAAGGTCAGCGACGTCAGCTACCTGGACACCTGCGTCACCCTGGTCAAGGCCCCGATGGTGTTCGACACCCACTACTCCGGCGGCACCGGCTCCTACACGCCGTACTTCACCGGGATCGTGGTGGACGGGTTCCGCTCCACGGCCTCCACCTCCAGTGCCAGGTCCACCTTCGCAGGACTCAGTTCCCGCTATCCGCTGGGTCTGACGCTGGCCGACGTGGCCGTCGACACCACGGCGAACACCTCCTCCTACGCGCAGATCAGGACGTACGACTCCAATCTCAGGCCCAGCGGCACGGGCGTCACCGTCACCGCCGTCCCCGGCAGCGGCTCGGTGCCCAGCTGCTCCTTCCCGGCCTACCCGAACCTGTAGCAGTGCCTGGGTTCGGCTATGACCGCGTCGAACCGCTCGCCTGAGTGACGAAGTCGATCAGCTCCTCGACCCGGCCCAGCAGGGCCGGGTCGAGGTCGCGGTAGGAGCGGACGGAGGCGAGGACGCGCTTCCAGGCGGCCGCGGTGTCGTCGGGCCAGCCGAGGCGGCGGCAGGTGCCGAGCTTCCAGTCCTCGCCTCGGGGGACGTCCGGCCAGGCGGGGATGCCGACGCTCGCGGGCTTGACGGCCTGCCAGATGTCGATGAACGGGTGCCCCACGACCAGCACGTGATCCCCCGTCACCCGCTCGGCGATCCGGGACTCCTTGCTGCCCGGGACCAGGTGGTCCACCAGCACGCCCAGCCGTCGGCCCGGTTCGGGGCCGAAATCGGCGACGATGGCGGGGAGGTCGTCCACGCCCTCCAGGTACTCCACGACGACGCCCTCGACGCGCAGGTCGTCACCCCAGACGCGCTCCACGAGCTCGGCGTCGTGGCGCCCCTCGACGTAGATGCGGCTGGGGAGAGCGACGCGGGCCCTGGCGCCCTCGACGGCGATGGAGCCGGAGGCGGTCAGCCGCGGCCCCGCGGGCGCGGGGGCGGCGGCGCGCGGCCGGACCAGGGTCACCGGCCTGCCGTCCACCAGGAAGCCGCGCGGCACGAGCGGGAAGACCCGCAGCCTGCCGTGGCGGTCCTCCAGCGTGACGGTGAACCCCTCCGCCGTCCGCTCGCAGCGCACCACCGCGCCGCAGAAGCCGGTTGCCGCCTCCTCCACCACCAGGTCCCGCTCCGCGGGCACCTCGGGCACGGGCGTGCCGCGCTTCCACGGCGGGGTCAGGTCCAGTGCGTCGTACCGGCTCATGCGGCCATCCTGGCAGAGGCGCGCGCCGTGCCGGGCCCATGACCCGGACTCACCACCGGGGCGCAGAGCCCGGACGCACCATCCGGGATCACAACCCGGGCGCGCCCCAGACCGGGAACCAGCGGGTGAGGTCCTGCTCGATGCGGAGGTCGTTGGCGAGCATGGCCTTGGTCTGGATCTCCAGGGGGTTGTCCCGCTTCTCGCCGGGCAGCGGCGCGAAGGGGTAGAAGCTGCCTCGCTTGTAGAGGTAGACCAGCGCCAGCCGGCGACCGCGTTCGTCCGTGAAGTTGGCCAGGGAGCAGAGCAGTTGCGGGCCCCAGCCCTGGGACTCCAGGCCGGAGTTGACCGCGTGCAGGTCGTTGACGAGGGAGACGAAGTCGTCGGGGGACTGGCGGGCGGTGATCCACGAGTAGCCGTAGGAGTCGCGCGGGGTGATCTCCACGGGGGCGTCGCCGGTGGCCGTGTCCGCGTCGAGGAGGGCCCGGATGTCCTGCTGGACCTCGGCGAAGGCCGCGCCCTCGACGGGGGCGAAGCAGACGGAGCCGACGCCGGTCGGCCGGAAGCCCGTCGCGGCCTCCAGGGTGATCGCGGCGGAGGGCAGGCCGAACAGCTGGTCCAGGTCGGGCTTGACCGGCTTGCTGCGTCCGAGCAGGGCGTCGAGGAAACCCATCGGTGGGTCAGGTCCTTTCAGGCGCGGCCGAGTTCGTTGCTGATCCGGCCCAGCTGCTCCAGCCGCTTCTCCAGCGAGGGGTGCGTGGAGAAGGCGTTGGAGACGAGTTCGCGGGGCGAGATCGCGGGGGCGAAGTAGAAGGCGTTGAAGGGCTGCGCCCGGCGCAGGTCCTCTGTCGGGATGGCCGCCATCTGGCCGCTGACCTTGGTCAGCGCCGAGGCCAGGGCGGAGGGGCGGCCGGTGAGCAGCGCGGCCGAGCGGTCCGCGGACAGCTCGCGGTAGCGCGAGAGCAGCCGGGTCAGCAGGAAGCTGATCGCGTAGACGGCGGCGCTGACCCCGATGATCACGAGGGCGGCGACCGCCGTGTTGTCAGAGCCGTTGGCGTCGCGGCTGTCCCGCCGGTCGAAGCCCCCGAACATCCCGAACTGCAGGCCGGCCCGGGTGATCACGCCGGCCAGCACCCCGAGGAAGCCGGCGATGGTCATGACCGCCACGTCCCGGTGGGCCACGTGGGACAGCTCGTGGGCGAGCACGCCCTCCAGCTCCTCCGGCTCCAGCCGCCGAAGCAGCCCGGTGGTCACGCAGACCACGGCGTTCTTCTCGTTGCGGCCGGTCGCGAAGGCGTTGGGCACGTCGCTCTGGGCGACGGCGACCCGGGGCTTGGGCATGTCGGCCAGCGCGCACAGCCGGTCGATCGTGCCGTGCAGTTCGGGGTACTCCTGGGCGGAGACCTCGTGGGCGCCCATGCTGAAGGCGGCGATCTTGTCGCTGAACCAGAACTGCGCGACGAAGAGGGCGCCCGCGACGATCACGACGATCGGCCAGTAGCCCTTGAAGAGGACGAGCAGCGCACCGACGAAGACCACGTAGAGCAGGCCGATCAGGAACATGGTCAGCAGCATGCGGCTGGTCAGCCCGCGGTCGGGGGCGAAGCGGGTCCTGGACATGTCGTCCCTCCTGGGGGCCTGGCTCTTCCCGGCCATCATGCCGCGTCGGCCCCCGTATGTGGTACGTACGACGGCCCCCGGTCGTTCCGCCCGCAGGCCCTTGCGGCTTACACTGACCGTTGACTGTTTCTGGCACTCTCCCTTCAAGAGTGCCAGGTGGGGCCGAGGGGCGGAGGACGGGAGGTGTGCGCGCGTGCGTGAAGAACGCAAGCTCGACGACCGCAAGCTCGCGGTGCTTCGGGCCATCGTCCAGGACTATGTGGGCACCGAGGAGCCGGTCGGCTCCAAGGCCCTGGTGGAACGGCACAACCTGGGCGTCTCCTCGGCCACGGTCCGCAACGACATGGCGGTGCTGGAGGAGGAGGGGTACATCCACCAGCCGCACACCAGCGCCGGGCGGGTCCCCACCGACAAGGGCTACCGGCTCTTCGTGGACCGGCTGACCGAGGTCAAGCCGCTGTCCACGGCCGAGCGCCGGGCCATCATGAGCTTCCTGGACCACGCCGTGGACCTCGACGACGTGGTCGCCCGCACGGTCCGGCTGCTCGCGCAGCTGACCCGGCAGGTGGCGGTCGTGCAGTACCCCTCGCTCACCCGCTCGACGGTCCGTCATGTCGAGCTGGTGGCGCTGACCCCGACCCGGGTGATGCTGGTGCTGATCACCGACACCGGCCGGGTGGAGCAGCGGATCATCGAGTGCCCGGTCCAGGTCGGCGAGACCACGCTGGCGGAACTGCGCACCCGGCTGAACGCGATCGCCGGCGGCCAGCGCTTCGCCGAGGTGCCGCGGCTGCTGGAGAACCTGCCCGAGTCCTTCGAGGCCGCCGAACGCCCCGTGGTCAGCACCGTCCTGGCCACGCTGTTCGAGGCCCTGGTCGAGCAGACCGAGGAGCGGGTGGTGCTCGGCGGCACCGCCAACCTGACCCGGTTCCCGCACGACTTCCCCTTCACCATCGCCCCCGTGCTGGAGGCGCTGGAGGAGCAGGTGGTGCTGCTGCGTCTGCTGGGTGAGCAGGCGGATTCCGGCATCCGGGTCCGGATCGGCCACGAGAACGCCTACGAGGGCCTGAATTCCACGTCCGTCGTCTCGGTGGGCTACGGTTCGGGCGACGAGACACTTGCCAAACTGGGCGTGGTGGGACCCACGCGCATGGACTACGCCGGGACCATGGGCGCGGTGCGTGCGGTCGCGCGCTACGTCGGCCAGATCCTTTCAGCGTCCTGACGTTCGGAAACTAGCGGAGCATTTTGGTGGCCACGGACTACTACGCGGTACTCGGCGTCCGGCGCGACGCGGGTCAGGACGAGATCAAGAAGGCGTTCCGGCGCCTCGCGCGCGAACTGCACCCTGACGTCAACCCGGACCCGAAGACGCAGGAGCGGTTCAAGGAGATCAACGCCGCCTACGAGGTGCTCTCCGATCCGAACAAGCGTCAGATCTACGACCTGGGCGGGGACCCGCTGTCGCCGGGAGGCGGCGCGGGTGCCGGTGCGGGCGGCTTCGGCGCCGGTGCGGGCTTCGGCTTCTCCGACATCATGGACGCCTTCTTCGGCGCGGCGGCCGGCCAGCGCGGACCGCGCTCGCGGACCCGGCGCGGCCAGGACGCCATGATCCGGATCGACGTGGACCTGGAGGAGGCCGCCTTCGGCACCACCAAGGAGATCCAGGTCGACACCGCCGTCGTCTGCAACACCTGCAACGGCGAGGGCGCGGCCCCCGGCACCTCCGCGCAGACCTGCGACATGTGCCGCGGCCGCGGTGAGGTCTCCCAGGTGACCCGGTCCTTCCTGGGCCAGGTGATGACCTCGCGTCCGTGCCCGCAGTGCCAGGGCTTCGGCACGGTCGTCCCCAACCCCTGCCCCGAGTGCGCCGGCGACGGCCGGGTGCGGGCGCGGCGGACGCTCACCGTCAAGATCCCTGCGGGTGTGGACAACGGGACCCGGATCCAGCTCGCGGGCGAGGGCGAGGTCGGCCCCGGCGGCGGGCCGGCCGGCGACCTCTACGTCGAGATCTCCGAGAACGCCCACCCGATCTTCCAGCGCCGCGGCGACGACCTGCACTGCACGGTCACCCTGCCGATGACGGCGGCGGCACTGGGCACCAAGGTGCCGCTGGAGACGCTGGACGGCGCGGCCGAGATCGACATCCGCCCCGGCACCCAGTCCGGCCAGTCCATCCCGCTGCACGGGCGCGGCGTCACCCACCTGCGCGGCGGCGGGCGCGGCGACCTCATCGTCCACGTCGAGGTGCAGACCCCGCAGAAGCTCGACCCGGAGCAGGAGGAGCTGCTGCGCCGGCTCGCCAAGCTGCGCGGCGAGGAGCGCCCCTCCGGCCAGTTCGCGCCCGGGCAGCAGGGGCTGTTCTCACGGCTCAAGGACGCCTTCAACGGCCGCTGACCGCGGGCCGGACGGCCGACCTCCCGGGCCGGACGGCCGCTGCACCACCAGGACTTCGAACGATTGGCGGCTGATCCACCGTGACCGCACCGGTGTTCGTGCTGGAGCCGGGCGCCTTCGCGCCCGTCGGCGGGACCGTCCGGCTGGACGGCCCGGAGGGACGGCACGCCGTCTCGGTGAAGCGGCTGGAGCCCGGTGAGGACGTCGTCCTGACGGACGGTCAGGGGCGCGGCGTCGCGGGCGTCGTGGCCGCGGTCCAGGGCAAGGACGTGCTGGAGGTCGAGGTGCGCGAGGTCCTCGACGAGCCCGAGCCCGAGGTCCGGATCACCGTCGTCCAGGCGCTGCCCAAGGGCGACCGGGGCGAGCTGGCCGTCGAGCTGATGACCGAGGCCGGGATCGACCGCATCGTCCCCTGGGCGGCGGCGCGCTGCGTCACCCAGTGGCGCGGCGAGCGCGGCGCGAAGGCGCTGGCCAAGTGGCGGGCCACCGCCCGCGAGGCGGGCAAGCAGTCCCGGCGGCTGCGGTTCCCCGTCGTGACCGACCTGATGACGACGCGTCAGCTGGCGCCGCTGCTGCGCGAGGCGGACCTCGCGGCCGTGCTCCACGAGGAGGGCGCGCTGCCGCTGGCCACCGCCGAGCTGCCCGCCAAGGGCGGGATCGTGCTCGTCGTCGGCCCCGAGGGCGGCGTCGCCCCCGAGGAACTGGCCGCCTTCGCCGAGGCCGGGGCCGCCGCCCACAAGCTCGGCCCCTCCGTGCTGCGCACCTCCACGGCCGGCGTCGCCGCCGGCTCCGTCCTCCTGGCCCGCACCGGCCGCTGGTCCTGACCCGCGTCCGAGGCCCGTCGATTCTGCCCCTCCGGGAGCGGCATGCTGCCGCTCCCGTTGCCGCTTTTGCCGCTCCGAGCCGCCTACGGTTGACCACGAAGCGCTTCGGAAACCTCAACATTCAAGGCAGGAGAGGGAAATGGCCTTCGACGCACTGTCCAAGCTGGCTTCCGCAGGCAACGCCGTGGACCTTCTGACCGCTGAGCAGCAGGCGGTCGTCGCCGAGCTGTCCGAGGAGGAGGTGGAGGTCATCACGACCCTGCAGGCCCGCCTCAGCGCCGTCGGCGGCGGCGAGGTCGAGGGCCAGGACGTGGTGATCTTCCGCATCGGCTGACCGCCGCCCGCGACCTCCGGGTGGGGCACCGCCGTACGGCGGCGCCCCACCCGGTCCGTCCGTTCCCGCTCGTTCGCCCGGAGGCGCAGGATGACCAGCGTGGTCCAGTTGTCGGCGGCGCGGCAGAAATCGGCACCGGACAATGCCGACCTTCCCTACCTGCTGATCAATCCACCGCTCACCGATCCCACCTATCCGTACCACTCGATCTCGTACCTCGTGGCCAACTGTGAGGCGTACGGCTTCACAGGGCACCGCTGCCTGGACGCGAACCTGGACGCGTTGAACCACCTGGCGGCCCCGGAGCAGGTCTCGGAACTGCTCGCGGAGGCACGGGAGTTCCGCGCCGCCGCCGAACGGCTGCCCGGCCTGACCCGGGGGCAGGAGATCCACTACCAGGCCGCGCTCGCCGCCGAAGGGCTGGAGCCGGACTTCGTGACCCGTGCCGTCGCCGTGCTGCGGGACCCCCAGGACTTCCACCACTACCCGACCTACCGGCAGGCCACGCTGGCCATCCACCGCTGGTTCCAGTTGCTGTCGCTGCGCTCGCTGCCGGGCGTCTTCAGCGGCCTGACGCTGCGGACCGCGGGGGCCGTCAACTACCAGAGCCACGGCGACCTCGCCGACCCCGAGGTCCTGGACGCGGTCAACGGCGCCTTTCTGGACTACATCCGCGGCCCCTTCCGCGACGTCCTGCGCAGCCGGCCGTGGCGCCTGGTCGGACTGTCCGTCAACTACGCGGCCCAGCTTCCCTTCGCGCTGCGCATGGCCCGGGAGATCCGCGAGCAGGTCCCGGACGCGGTCGTCGTCTTCGGCGGTACCGAGGTCTGCGACGACGTCAAGTACGCGCGGGACGACGCGGACGTGTGGCGGATGTTCCCGCACGCCGACCTGATCGTGCCCGGCGAGGGCGAGACGCCGCTGGTCGACATCCTGTGCGCGGTCCGCGACGGCGGCGGATTCGCCGGACTGCCGGGCGTGCTGCACCGCGGCGCCGACCGGCGGGCCATGCGGATCAACTACGAGCACGTCGGCGCGCTGCCCGCGCCCAAGTACGACGTCTGGGACTGGGAGGCGTACTGGTCGCCGGAGCCCGTCGTGCTGTACAGCCCGACCCGCGGCTGCTACTGGAACAAGTGCACGTTCTGCGACTACGGCCTCAACACCGACCGGCCGACCTCCCCTTCGCGGGAGCGGCCGGTGGCCCGGGTGCTGGAGGACCTGGCCGGCATCGCCTCCTTCGCCCGCACGCTGTACTTCTCCGTGGACGCGATGTCGCCGAGATTCCTCCGGGAGCTGTGCGACGGGCTGACCGGAGCCGGGCTGGGCCTGCGCTGGAGTGCCGAGCTGCGTCTGGAACGCACCTTCCCGGCCCGGGGAACGGCGGCCCGGCTGCGCGACGCGGGCTGCGTGGCCATCGCGTTCGGCTACGAGTCGGCGAGTCAGCGCATCCTCGACCTGATCGACAAGGGCGTGCGGATCGAGCAGGTCCCGGAGATCCTGCGGGAGTTGGCGGCCGCCGGGATCGGCGCCCAGATGATGGGCTTCACCGGCTTCCCGGGCGAGACCGCGGAGGAGGCCGAGGAGACCTACGCCTTCCTGGCCCGGCACCGGGAGCTGTGGTCGCTCGCCGGAGTCGGCGGCTTCTCGCTCACACCGGGGTCCATCGTGGCCCGCCGGCCGGAGCGGTTCGGCATCGAGGTGCTGCCGCTGCCCCGCGAGCACGACATCGCGCGTCAGCTCTCCTGGCGGGACCTCGACAGCGGGGTGACCACGCACGGAGAGGCACGCCGGCCGGTCCCGCAGGCGCTCAAGGCGCAGATCCGCCGGGGGCTGGGGGGAAGGCCGTTCGTGGGAGGCATCGACAGCAGCCACACCCTGCTCTACTTCGCCGCCAACGGGCGGGGGCTGCTGCCGGACCGGGCGGCGGAGCCGGCCCGCCACCGGCTCGCGGTCGAACGGGTGGTGCCGGTGGGCTTCCAGAGCCTCGACGCCTTCGCGACCGTGTCCGAACTGGAGGCCGAGCACGCCCGGTTGGCGGCCACCGACGCCGGTGTGCGGCACCGGGCGGTACGGGCGTGGCTGGACGCGCCGGGGCGTTCGGTTCCGGGGCGCAGCGCGGCGATCGTCCTGGCGGGCGGCGGGGTCGCCGCGGTGCCGAAGATCGAGGGGATCGACCTGGAGAAGGCGCTGCGCGGCCTGGACCTGGTGCTGAGCCCCGGACAGGCGGTCGTCCATGCCCGGGGCTGAGCAGGAGAACCACCGCTGCGGGACCTGCGGGACGACGGCCCCGGCCGGCAGCCGCTTCTGCGCCATGTGCGGTGCGGCGCTCGCGACCCTTGGCGGCGGTGCGGAGCTGCGCCGGAACGTGGTGGTGCTCTTCGCCGACCTGGCCGGGTTCACCGCGGTCAGCGAGGGAATGGACCCCGAGGTGCTGCGGGCGGTCATGGACCGCTACTTCCGGCTCTGCTCCCAACTGGTGTGGAACTTCGGCGGCGTGACCGAGAAGTTCATCGGCGACGCCATCATGGCCGTCTTCGGCATTCCCGTCTCCCGTGAGGACGACGCCCTGCGCGCGGTCCGCACCGCGCTGGAGATCATCAGCGAACTGGAGTCGCTGAACCGCGAGTTGGCGGAGGACTACGGCATCCGGCTGCGGATCAGGATCGGGGTGCACGCGGGCCCGGTGTCCGCGTCCTACGACACCACGGGGGACTTCCGGGTCGTCGGGGACACGGTGAACACCGCCAGCCGGCTGCAGACCGCAGCCGGGCCGGGGGAGCTGCTGCTCGGCGAGCCGGTGGCCCAACTGGTGCGCTCCCGGCTGAGGTTGGAGGAGCTGGAGCCGCTTCGGGTGAAGGGCAAGGAGGCCCCGGTCCGGGCCTGGCGGGTGCTGCCCGGGGCCCCGGACGACACCTCGGTGCGCACGGTCCCGCTGGTCGGCCGGGAGGCCGAGCTGACGCAGCTGCACCACACCTACCGGCGCACCCTGGGGCGGGACCGCGGCTGCCTGGTCACCGTGCTCGGGCCGCCCGGCATCGGCAAGAGCCGGCTGGTCGCGGAGTTCCTGGACGAGCTGGGCCCGGACGGCCCGCTCGTGCTGCGGGGCCACGCCCACTCCTACGGCAAGGGCGTCACCTACCGGCCGGTCGTCGAGCTGCTGGAGTCCTCGGCCGGGGCCTGGGCCGGCTTCCAGCTGCGCGGGGCCGGCGACCCGGCCACCGCACAGGCGGTGGCCCATCTGCGCGGCGTCCTGGGCGGCGGGGAGGCCGTGCACGGCCCCGAGGTGCAGGACATCTCCTGGGCGCTGGAGCACTTCTTCACGGTGCTGGTGGACCGCAAGCCGCTGGTGGTCGTGTGGGAGGACCTGCACTGGGCCGAGCAGACCCTGCTGGACGTGATCGACCACCTGGCGGACGAACTGGCGGACCTGCCGGTGATGCACCTGTGCGTGGCCCGGCCGGAACTGCTCGAGGCGCGCCCCTCCTGGGGCGGCGGCCGGTCCAGCTCGATCACCTTGGAACTGCTGCCGCTCACCGAGTCGGAGACCCTGCGGCTGGTCACCGGACTGGCCTCGGCGGCCGCGCCGATGGAGGTCGCGGCGCAGGAGTGCGATCCCGTGCTGGCCCGGATCGCCGAGGCGTGCGAGGGCAATCCGCTGTTCGCCGAGTTGATGCTCGACGTGGTCGGCGAGGACCCCGAGAACCCGACCCCCGCCGGAGTGCAGGCGCTGCTCGCAGCGCGGCTGGACCGGCTGGCGGCCCCCGAACGGCAGGTACTGGAGATGGCGGCGGTGGCGGGCCGCGAGTTCACGGCCGTCGAGGTCGGGACCCTGCTGCGGCAGGACGGCGCGCCCGCCGACCAGGACCCGGTGCGGCTGCTGGACCAGTTGCGGCGGGGGCGGCTGGTGCACGGCCGCGGCCTGGCCGAGCCCTACCGCTTCGCGCAGGCACTGGTCCGCGACACCGCCTACGAGTTGACGGCCAAGCGCAACCGGCTCCGCTGGCACCTGGCCCTGGCCGACCAGGAGACGCGGGCCGACCAGAGCGCCTACCACCTGGAGGCGGCCTGGCGGCTGAGTCGTGAGCTGCACCCGCACAGCCCGGACACCGAGCGCATCGCCGAGCGGGCCGCCGCCGCCCTGCGGACCCAGGCGCTGCTGGCGACCGACCGCAAGGACCTGCCCGCGGCCGTGTCCCTGCTGGAGCGGGCGCACCAGGTGCTGCCGCCGCGGCTGCCCGGCCACCTGGAGCTGGCGCTGCGCCTCTCGGACGCCTGGCTTGCGCTGCGCAACCGCGACCGGGCGACCGCCGCGGTGGCCGCGGACCCGGGCGGCCCGGCCGAGCAGCAGGCGGAACGCGAGTTCGCGGTCCGCATGCAGCGCAGGCTGCTGGACCTGAGGTTCGGCGACCGCTCGGAGGCGGCGGCGGAGACCGACGCCGCCCTCGACGCGCTCGGCGCCGGGGATCTGGTCCGCTGCCGGTTCCACCAGCTCGAGGCGGAGCGGTCGCTGATGCGCGAGCGGATCAGTGCCGCCGAGCGGAGCCTGCGCCGGGCGGAGGAGTACGCCCTCGCCCTCCCGGACAGCTACGAGCTGCACCGCGTCCGACGTGCCGCGGCGGAGCTGGCGCTGTGGGGTCCGATGCCGGTCGCCGAGGGCCTGGACCGATGCCGCACCCTGGCCGTCGACTTCGCCGACAGCCGGGTGTCCCTGGTGCCCGTCCGTGCCGCCGAGGCAGGGCTGCTGGCCCTGGCCGGGCGCACCGAGGAGGCGTGGGCCGCGCACCGGGAGGCGGCCGAGTCGGCACGCCAACTCCGGCTCCACAGCGCCGAGGTGGGTATCTGTCACATCGGCGGTGTGATCGCCGGCGCCGCCGGTGACCACGGCACGGCCCGGGACTTCTACGAGCGCGCCCGTGCGGTGCTGGCCCAGGCGGGCCAGGAGCAGGGCTCCCTGCTCCTGGACGCGTACGCGACGGCGGAGACCGTGGCGCTCGGGGAGCCCGTTCCGGCCCGCTTCGCGGAGCTGGACCGGTCCGAACTGGCGGCCATCGCCGATCCGCGCACCCGGCTGCTCGTCACCGCGATCCGGGCGCGGGCCGCCGTCGAGCGGCAACTGCCGTCGCAGGCCGAGGAGTTGTGCGCGGACGCGGAAGAGGTGACGGCGCGTCTGGAGGACCTCTACTTCCTCGGCACCGTCCACGAGGCGCTCGCATCCGTCCTGCTCGACGCGGGTGCACCGGAGGCCGCCGGCCGCCACGCCCGCACCGCCGCCGACCGCTACACGGCCAAGGGTGCCCTGCCGTCCGCCCGCCGGGTCGGCGACTGGTCCGCCCGCCGCCTCGGCACCGCGCCGGAACGCACCGGCGGAGCCGCGAAGGAAGAGGAGAACCGTTCATGACGGTCGCGCCGCCCTGGCTGCGCCCGCAGCAGAAGAAGTTCCCCGGCATCCCCGCCTGGGGGGCGCCGACCTCCACCATGGAGCTCGAGCGCTTCGACATCACGCCGTTCACCGGGATCACCCCGGAGTGGGCCTGGGGCGGGGCGGACGGAGCGGGCGTCCGCGTCTGCGTGGTCGACACGGGTGTGGACGCGGAGCATCCCGGTGTCGGGGGGCTGGACCGCGAGGCCTCGGTGGTCGTCGGGGACGACGAGGAGGTCTCGGTCGTCGAGGGCCCGGCCGGCGACCTGGCGGGCCACGGCACCGCCTGCGCGGGCATCATCCGCTCGCTGGCCCCACGGGTCTCGCTGTCCTCCGTGCGGGTGCTCACGCGGGGGAAGTACGGCACGGGCAAGGCACTGATCGCCGGTCTGGAGTGGGCCATCGAGCAGGGCTTCGACGTGGTCAACCTGAGCCTGTCGACGACCTCTCCGGGCCTTGAGGCGCAACTGCGCGCCCTTGCCGACCGCGCCTACTTCCGGCGCTGCGTCCTGGTGGTCTCGGCCCACAACATGCCGGTGCTCAGCTACCCGTGGACCTTCTCCTCGGTCATCTCGGTGGCCAGCCACAACGAGCCCGACTCGCTGCTGCACTACTACAACTCGGCGCCGCCGGTGGACTTCTACGCCCGCGGGGTCAAGGTGACCGTGCCGTGGATCTCGGGCGGGGAGAAGGTCAGCACCGGCAACAGCTTCGCCGCGCCGCACGTCACCGGGATGTGCGCGCGGATCCTCAGCAAGCACCGCTGGCTGACGCCGTTTCAGATCAAGTCCGTCCTGTACCTGACGTCACGGAACGTCCTGGACGGGCACCAGAGTTCACCGACTGCTCCGAGCGGAGAGGAGAGCGGAGATGTCCCTGTGGGACGGTGACTGCGAGATCACTGGCAGGCAGCTGCTCCAGTGCGTGGTGGAGGTGGCCCAGGCCGCCTTCCGGTCCCAGGCCGCTTCCGTGTTCCTGATCGACGAGGACACGGGCGAGCTCGTCTTCGAGGCCGTGTCCGGCCAGGGCGAGGAGCACCTGGTCGGGACCCGCTTCCCGGCCGGGACCGGGATCGCCGGGTGGGTCGCGTCCTGCGGCCAGCCGATGCTGGCGGACGACCTGGACACCTCCGCCCAGTTCTCCCGGGACGCCGCCAGCTCCACCGGGTACGTCCCCGGGACGGTCGCCGCGGCGCCGCTGTTCCGGCGCGGCGAGTGCATCGGGGTGCTGGAAGTGCTGGACCGGGATCCCGGGACGGACGAGCTGGCCACCCTCCACCTGCTCGGCCTGCTCGCGGGCCAGGCGGCGTTGAGCCTGGAGCTGCTGCAGCGGGTGCGCCGCGAGCAGCAGACCGCCGGGTCCGGCCCCTCCGGGCTGGACGCGATCTCGGCCGGCCTGCCGCACCTGAGCCCGGAGGAGTTCCGGATCATGGGTCAGGTGCTTCAACTGGCAGGCGGCCTCGGCGAGGTCGCCGCGACGCGGTCCAGGAGGCCGTGAGCATGGCGCAGGCAGGGGGCGGACGGGTGGAGCGGCTGCTGATCAACCGCTCGTACGCGCGGCTGTGGGCGGGCCAGGCGGTGTCGACGGTCGGGGACTACGTCTTCGACACCACGCTGGTGCTGTGGATCGCCACCGAGCTGGGACGCGGGCGCTCCTGGGCGCCGGCGGCGGTCAGCGGCGCGACCTTCGTGGTCGGAGCCGCGGTGATGCTGGTCGGACCGGTCGCCGGCGTGTTCGTCGACCGCTGGTCGCGCAAGCGCACCATGCTCGGCACCGACCTGCTGCGGGCGCTGCTCGTGGGCGCGCTCACCGCCCTGTCGTTCCTGCCCGTGTCGGCGCTGCCCACCGGGGTCTGGCTGGCCGTCATCTACCTCGTGGTATTCGGGGTCAACGCGGCCGGCCAGTTCTTCGCCCCCGCCCGCTTCGCGGTCCTGGGCCGCGTCGTGGACTCGGAGCAGGACCGGGCGCGGGCGGCCGGCATCGGCCAGGCGACCCTCGCGACCGCATCGATCGTGGGTCCCCCGTTGTCCGCGCCGCTGCTGTTCACCGTGGGGATCCAATGGGCCCTGCTGCTCAACGCGCTGTCGTACCTTTGCTCCTGGGTCGCGATCCGCGGCATTCCGATCCCCGAGGAGCCCGCCGTCGCACCGTCCGAACGGCCTTCGCTCCGCCGGGAGTTCGCGGCGGGCCTGCGGTTCTTCGTTGGCAGCCGCTTCCTGGTGGTGCTGCTGTGCGTCGCGGTGATCGCCCAGTGCGGCACCGGTGCGGTCAACGCGCTCAACGTCTTCTTCGTCACCGGCAACCTGCACACCCGGGCGTCGTTGTTCGGCTTCATGTCCACGGCCTTCGGAGTCGGCGCGGTGGCCGGAGCGCTGCTCGCGGGCCGGGTCGTCCGGCTGCTCGGCGCACGCCGCACCACCTGGCTCGCACTGGCGGTCACGGGCCTGCTGGTGCTGGGCTACGCCCGCCAGACGACCTTCCCGGGCGGGCTGGCCCTGCTGGCCGGCTTCTCCGTGCCGGTGGCGATGCTCAACACCGCGATGACGCCGCTGCTGCTGGAGGCGACCCCGCAGGAGTACCTCGGCCGGATGATGGCCGTCTTCAACCCGGTCAACCAGGCCGCGTCGATGCTCTCCGTGGTGGTGGCGGGCTGGCTGGCCAGCAGCGGCCTGCGCACCTTCCACGCCACGGCCGGCGGACTGCACGTGGGGCTGATCGACACGATCTTCTCCGCGTCCGGGCTGTGCATCCTGCTGGCCGCGGTCTTCGCGGCCGCCGCCCTGCCCAGGGAGAAACGCGAACCGGTGGCGGCGGACCCCGTCCGCCCCGGTCCGGTGACCGTCGCCGCCGACGTGGACTGAGGGAGGGCCCGACATGCCGCACGGCGACCGAGTACTCGGCCCCGACCCGGCGCTGCTGCCGGTCGGCAGGCAGGGCGACCGCACCCTGTACTGGAACTGCGCCACCGGCGGCCAGGTGCTGCTGGGACCGGAAGCCGTCCGGTTGGTGGAGACCTTGCGGGCGCGGCCGGGGAGCGTGGCGGGATCGTCCGCGCTGCAGGAACGGCTGTGCGAGGCCGGGATGCTGCGCGAGGTGCGGCCCGGCGAGCCGAAGGCGGACCGGTCCGCCGGCGGCGGGCCAGGGCTGCTGGGCGCGCCGCGACGCACGCTGCCCGAGGCGCTGGCCGATCCCGAATGCGCCGTCGTCGCGGTGGGCATGCCCTACGACGTCGGCGCGACGGGACGGCCCGGATCCCGCTTCGGGCCCCACCACCTGCGCGCCTCCAGCCGCGCTCTGTTCCGGGCCGCCGGGCTGCCCGGACTGCCCGGCATGTACGACCCCGTGCGGGACCGCCAGATCCTGGCCGGGGTCGGCATCGCGGACGTCGGCGACATCGAGGCCGACGTGCACACCCGCAACGGCGACACTTTCACGGCCCTGGAGCGGCTGACCGGCGCGGTGGTGAGCGCCGGCAGGCTGCCCGTGCTGCTCGGCGGTGACCACTCCAGCACGCTTCCGGCCGTGCGAGGGGTCCTCGGTGCCCGACCCGGCATCGCGGTGGTCCATCTGGACGCCCACCTGGACTACGGCCGTCCGCGCCAGGGGGAGTGGCGGGCCGACTGCCATCACGGCAACTTCATGGACTGGATCGTCGGGGACCAGCGGGTGGTGCGCGTGGTCCAGATCGGCATGCGCCAGCTGGTGGCCGCCGCGCCCCAGGGCGACCCCAAACTGGTCCGGTGGGCGGGCAGTTCGGCAGTCGGCCGGGCCGAGGACGTCCTCGCCGTCCTCCCGCCGGAGGTCCCCTGCTACGTGACCGTCGACCTGGACGTCCTGGACCCGAAGGAGCTTCCCAGCACCGGCACGCCGCTGCCGGGCGGTCTCACCCTGGCCGACACGGTGGCGCTGCTGGAGGAGCTGTGCCGGCGGCGCGAGGTCGTGGGCCTGGATCTGGTCGAGCTGCTGCCCGACGGCAACCCCCTCTCCGGTCCGGTGGCCGCCGAACTGCTGCTGCGGACCCTGGACGCGGCGTGTGCCGGGCGGAGGTCCCGCGCCGCCGCGGTCTGACGCCGCGTCAGCGACCGCCCTGGTCCCCGCCGCTCCGCTCCTGCGCGAGTGCATAGCCGAGCTGGACCAGGGTGCGCGCGTTGAACTCCTTCTTGATCGCGGTGATGTGGTCCTGGTAGGCCCGCGGCTTCAGGCCCACCCGGCGCGCGATGGCCTCGCCCGTCAGCCCGGCCAGCAGCAGTGACTTGATCTGCTCCCGCACCCCGGGCACGACGGCGGCCGCGGTGCGGGCCGGATCCTGCAGCTCGAAGGGGGCGGCCTGGTCCCAGAGGCGTTCGAAGGCGTCGACCAGGAAGCGGCAGAGCTCCGGCCGGCGGATCACCAGCGCGGTACTGCGTGCCCGGTCGCCCGGGACGATGACGGTGGACCGGTCGAAGATCAGCTGCCGCTCGAAGTAGCCGTCCACGGTGCGGACCTCGGCGCCCGCCGAGGTCACCGCCCGCACATAGCGCCGGGTCGCCTCACTGAACCTGGCCGTGCTCTGGTACAGCGTCCGCATGCCCACGCCGCGGGCCAGGGTGCCGAGCGAGTGCGGCAGCACCGCGTCCAGGGTGCGCGCGGCGCGGGCGCCGCCGGGCTGCACCGTGGCCACCTCCACCGTGGCGGTCGCCATGGCGTCCTGGACGAACGCGTTGATGGCCTCGTGTCCTTCGAGCAGCTCCAACTCCGCCGAACCGGAGTGCTGTTGCGCCGAACCGCCGCGGAAGCGCGCCTCCAGCGGCGCCAGTTGCTCCTCCAGATTGCTGGCCTGCCACTCGAGCGTGGCCGCCTGGGCCCGCCAGCGGGCGGTGTGGCGTCGGGCCACCACGGCCGGGTCCACCGCGTGCAGCAGCCCCTGCGCGTCCGGCCCCCGCACCAGTCCGAGCGCCCTGAGCTCGACCACTATCGAATCCGGGATTCCGCTTTCCCGGGGGTCCGCAGCGATTCTGGCAAATGCGTCCAGCGCCGCGTCGTCGAGCCGGAAAAGGGGAGAGTTGTCCGAATTCCAGTCCATGGACGCACCTGCCGAATTCCACCCGCCTGAACATGCAGTAGGCAGACTGTATCCGCCGGAACCCCAATCGGGCAGGGTCGTCGCCAGCGAACTCAAAGAGTCCGATCGCAATCCGAGCGGACCGAGACAAGCTGGGGGAGATGTGTACCGAGGATTCCGTTTCCGGCAGACCGCGCCCCTCGTCCTGACGGCGCTGCTGCTCCTTCCGGCCGCCGCGACGGCCGTCAGCGCCTCCACCAGGTCGACCGACCCCACCGCCGTCGTGCAGGCGCAACCGCAGGACCCGGGCTGGGACGTCGTCCGCCCCACCGCCCAGCAGATCTGAGCGGGTCCCCCGTGTCCATCGGCGGAACGGGAAGCCTGCTCCGTGCCCATCGGCTCCGCCGCGGGGTGACCCAGCGGCAACTGGCCGACCTCTCGACGGTCAGCGTGCGGACCATCCGGAACCTGGAGAAGGGCAGCTGCGGCCGTCCCCGCACCGAGACGCTCCAACTGCTCGCGGAGGCGCTCAGACTCTCCGCGGCCGACCGGGCCGGTCTCCTCGGCCCGGCGTCCACCGGGCGGCCGAGCGCACGGCCGCCCGAGCCGGTCGACCGGCTGATCGGGCGCCAGGCCGAGTCCGACCTGCTCACCGAGCTGCTGTGGGAGGGCAACGACCGGTTCGCCGCGGTGCTCGGGCTCCCCGGCAGCGGGCGCACCCGCCTCGCCCTCGACGTCGCCGCGCGCCTGCAGCGTCGCGGGTTCTCCGTCCACTGGCAGCACGACGGCAAGGACGCCGTGACCGGCGGCAGCGGGCCGTCCCTGCTCGTCCTCGACCAGGTCGGCCCGGACGACCTGCGCCTGGACCGGGCCAGGGAGCTCCTGGCGCACCCCGAGCTGCGGGTGCTCTGCACCGGCCGGGAGGCCCCCGGCGTGCTCGGCGAGCGCGTGCTGCGGCTGTGGCCGCTCGCCGTGCCCGTGGCAGCCGGGGCGGCCGGTGCGGCCGGGGAATCGCCGGCGTTCGAGTTCATGGTCCGTCAGATCCGCCAGCAGCGACCGGACTTCGTGCTCGATCCCCGCCGCTCGGCGGTGGTCGCGGAGGTCTGCCGCCGCCTGGACGGACTCCCGACGGCCCTCTCCGAGGCGGCTCAGCTGTTCGCCCTGCTGGAGCCCGAGGACGTGCTCACCGAGGTCACCGAGCGCCCCTTCGACGTCCTGGGCTCCGGCGGCACCCGGCTGAGGGACGCCCTGCGAGCCGAACGCGGCCGGCTCGACCCGGTGTCGGCCACCGTGCTGGCCCGGCTGTCCGACTGCGCACACGACTGGAGCGCCGCCGAGGTCCCCGGACTCACCGGCCTGGACGCCGGCGCGTGCCTCCAGGCGGTGCGGGCCCTCGTGGAGCGCGGCCTGGTGCGCCCCGCCGGCCCCGCGGGAGACCGTCCCCGGTTCCGCGTGCTGCACCTGCTCGCAGCGGTGGACGCGGTCCGGCAGACCGCGGCCGTGGCCTGAGCGCCGCACCGCTCCGACGTCCTCTCCGCCCGCATACCGCAAACGGAAGGCAAAGCCGTGCCTGAATTCGACCTTCCCCACGACTTCTTCTCCTGCCGTTGGCGCCGGGAGCCGGTCTTCCTGCCCGGAGGCGCGAAGGCCTTCCTCGACGTCCCGCCGGAGCGCGAAGAAATCCTCGCCAGGATCGAGGAGGGAACACCGCACCAGAGCGACGGCTCGACCGTCTGGTTCCTGGAAGGGCTCACCACGGGATTTCACGGCTTCGAGCGATTGGTGGAACGCGCTCGCACCCACTTCGAATGGCACGACATCTGGTGCGACGTCTTCGTGACCCGCGGCCCGTCCACGATCGGCAGCCACTATGACGGCAGCGACAACTTCACGCTGCAGTTCGAGGGCACCAAGGAGTGGTTTCTGAGCCCGCCGGAGTCGATCCCGGCCGAGGACCGGCGCCGGCGCCTGCTCGGCGACCCCGGCCTCGGGGGTCGCGTCNGCCTCGGGCGGGCCGCCGTCGCACCGGCCGGTGCCCGCAGGTTCCAGGTCGGCCCCGGCGACGCCCTCTACATCCCGAGCACCTGGGTCCACTGGGGCCTGTCCGACGGCGACAGCACCAGCGTCAGCCTCGTCGTCAACGTGGCCTCCCCGGTCCACGCGCTGCAGCAGCAGATCACCGAGGCGCTGCGACGCGACCCGGCCTGGTCGGCCTCGCTGCCGGTCGGGCCCGGGACCGCGGCGGAACGCCGGCGGCTGCTGTCCCGGCTCGTGGCACAGGACGTTCCGGAGCGCCTGCGCCCGGAGATCGCCGCCCGGGTCTTCGACCGGGAGGGCAGCCGACTGGTTCCCAAAGTCCTCCGCGCTCGCCCGCTCCCGACGTCGAATGCCGAACGGCAGCCGGCACTGCCCGACCTGGCCCCCGAGGCGTCCTTCGAGCCCGGCGGCCCCGTGGGACCCGAACTGCTCGCCGCGGCGGCAGCCGTCCGCGCCGAGACCAACCTGCGCCGCCTGCTGGGACGTTGCGACGCCCGCCGGGAGGAGACAGCCGACGCCGACGCCCGCCGCGTCTACGAGGTGCTCCGCGCCTCGCTGCCGCGACTGGCCCGGCCCGACCTGGTCCGGCTCCTCAACGACCCGGCCGTGCACGCCTGGCTGGACGCCACCGAGCGGGAACTGCCGCTCTCCGCTCCACGCCCCGAGGACCCCGCGGCGCACTCACTGGGACTCCTGCTGCTGCCCGCCGTCGCCCCCCACCACCGCGGCGAGCCGGTCGTCTGCTCCGTCCCCGTCGCCGAGGACGGCTCGGTCCTGCTCCGCGCCGTCGGGCTCCGGATCCGGCACGACGCCCCCGGTGCGGTGCGGACCGCCCTCGGCGTCTGGGACGGAACCCTGCACTGGTGCGGACCCGGCGGACCGGTCCCGGTCGCTGACGGCACCGCGCGGGACGGCGTCCGGATCGAGCCGCTGCCCACCGCCGGCCCCGGCGCGGCCGTGGTGACCACGGTCCCCGACCACGGCGGTGACAGCCCGGCCGCGCCCGGCCGCCCCGGTACGGAGCGCCAACTTCTCAGCGCCCTCGCGGCGTTGGCCGCTCCCGGCCCGGGACGGGCCCTGCCCGGACAGGACCGCGACCCCTACCTGGCCTGGGTCGTGGTCAGGTCCGCGGCCGCACCCCCATCGGCCGGCGCCCCCGGTCTGGCGGTGCCGCCCGACGCCGAACCGGAGGAGCTGGCACGCCAGTTGACCCGGATCCGGCTCCACCACGAGTTCCACGCGCTCGCGGCCGCCGCGCCCGTGCTCGGCGAAACCGCCGCCGCGCTCCCGCCCCAGGACCGGCGCGGCATCACCGAGTCACTGGGCCGCGCCTATGCGGCGGCCTTCCTCGACGAGCCGGCCGACCGGGAGCCCGACACGGGTCTGCTCTCGCCCTGGGGCCGTCGGCTCCTCACCCCTCGGTGAGCGGATCCGCAAATCAGGTGCCACTGTCCGTGGTGGCGCTTATCGTTCGCTGCGTGACGGAGACTTCGCAGACCGACGGTTACCTTCGCTACCCGCACCTCCACGGCGACCTGGTCGCCTTCGTCGCCGAGGACGACGTGTGGGTGGCGCCCCTCGACGGCGGCCGGGCCTGGCGCCTGAGCGCCGACCGGGTGCCCGCGGCACACCCCCGCTTCTCCCCGGACGGCACCACCCTGGCCTGGGCCTCCACCCGCGACGGCGCGCCCGAGGTGCACGTGGCCCCCGTGGACGGCGGCCCCTCCCGGCGGCTGACCCACTGGGGCAACCCGATGACCTGGGTCGTCGGCTGGACCGCGCAGGGCGAGGTGCTGGCCGTCAGCGCCGCCGGGCGCCGCTCCCGCGCCAACGCCTGGGCCAGGGCCGTCCCCCTCGACGGCGGCCCCGCCCGTGAGCTGCCCTTCGGACGCATGCGCGCCCTCGCCTTCGAACCCGGAGGCGACCGCGTCCTGATCCGCTCCGCCCACCACACCGAGCCCGCCTGGTGGAAGCGCTACCGCGGCGGCACCGCCGGAAAGCTCTGGATCGGCACCGAAGGCGGCGAGTTCACCCGCGTCCACGCCGACCTCGACAGCTCCCTCGACTCCCCGCTGTGGATCGGCGACCGCATCGCCTTCCTCTCCGACCACGAGGGCAACGGCCAGCTCTACTCCTCCCTGCCCGACGGCAGCGACCTGCGCCGCCACACCGACCACGAGTTCTACGCCCGCAACGCCGCCACCGACGGCACCCGCGTCGTCTACCACTCCGGCGGTGACCTGTGGCTGCTGGACGACCTCGACGGAGCCCGGCCCCGCCGCATCCCGGTCCGCCTCGGCGGCCCCCGCACCAACCGCCAGCCGCACCCCGTCCCCGCCGCCGACCACATCGGGGCCGTGTCCGTCGACGGCGAGGCCCGCGGCAGCGTCATCGAGGTCCGCGGCACCCTGCACAAGGTCGCCCACCGCGACGGCCCCGCGCGCGTCCTGTCCGCCGCCCCCGGCGTGCGCAACCGCCTGCCGCAGACGCTTCCTGACGGCGCGTCGGTCTGGATCACCGACGCCGAGGGCGAGGACGCCCTCGAGTTCTCCGACGGCCGCCGCATCCTCGCCGGTGAGATCGGCCGCGTCGAGGAACTCGCCGCATCCCCCGACGGCAGCCGCGTCGCCCTCGCCACCCGCGACGGCCGCGTGCTCCTCGTCCAGACCGCCGAAGGCACGCTGCGCACCCTCCAGGAGCGCTCACCCGCCTACGCCACCGACCTCGCCTTCTCGCCGGACTCCGGCTGGCTGGCCTGGTCCGCCGCCCTCAACATCGAGGAGACGCGCCGTCAGCTGAAGCTGGCCCGCCTCGACGGCGACGAGGTCCACGCCGTCACCGACGGCCGCTTCAACGACTACTCCCCGAGCTTCACCCCGGACGGCAAGCACCTCGCCTTCCTCTCGCTGCGGACCTTCGACCCGGTCTACGACGCCCACGTCTTCGACCTGTCCTTCCAGTCCGCCACCCGCCCCTACCTGCTCACCCTTGCCGCTGACACCCTGTCACCCTTCGGTCCCCAGCCCGACGGACGCGCCCTCGCCGCCCCGAAGGAGGAGGAGAGCGACTCAGACGGGACCCCCGGCACCCGGATCGACCTCGACGGCCTGGCCGACCGCATCGTCCCCTTCCCCGTCCCCGCCGGCCGCTACGGCGACCTGCGCGCGGTCAAGGGCGGCGTCGTCTGGATCTCCCACCCCGCCGCCGGCGTCCTCGGCACCGCCCGGGCCACCCTGGACGCCGAGCCCGAGCGCCCCTCCCTCGAGCGCTTCGACTTCGGCACCCGCAAGACCACCACACTCGTCGAATCGCTGGACGGCTACGCCGTCTCCGGCGACGGCAGCCGCCTCGCCGTGCTCGACCACGGCGAGCTGAGCGTCGTCCCCGCCGACCGCAAGGCCGACGGCGACAATCCCGAGGACAAGGTCCGCGTCGACCTCTCCCGGATCCGCGTCACCGTCGACCCCGCCGCCGAGTGGCGCCAGATGTTCGACGAGACGGCCCGACTGATGGCCCACAACTTCTGGCGCGCCGACATGGGCGGCGTCGACTGGGACGCCGTCCAGGCCCGCTACCGGCCGCTGGTCGAGCGCGTCGGCGCCCACGGCGACCTGGTCGACCTGCTCTGGGAGCTCGTCGGCGAACTCGGCACCTCCCACGCCTACGTCACCCCGCCCGGCGGCGGCGCCCCCGCCGCCCGGCGCCAGGGCCTGCTCGGCGCGGACCTCGCACCCGACGAGGACGGCGTCTGGCGGATCGTCGACATCCTGCCCGGCGAGTCCTCCGACCCGCACGCCCGCTCCCCGCTCGCCGCGCCCGGCGTCGCGGTCAGGCCCGGGGACGCGATCCTCGCCGTGGACGGCGTCCTCGTCGACCCGGTCACCGGCCCGGGCCCGCTGCTCGTCGGCACGGCCGACAAGCCCGTCGAGCTGACGGTCGCCCCCCGCGGCGGCGAGTCCCGCACCGTCGTGGTCCTGCCGCTGGCCGACGAGTCCCAACTGCGCTACCAGGCCTGGGTCGCCGACCGTCGCAGGCACGTCCACGAGGCCTCCGGCGGCCGGCTCGGCTACGTCCACATCCCCGACATGGTCGGCAACGGCTGGGCCCAGCTGCACCGCGACTTCGGGGCCGAGGTCCAGCGCGAGGGCCTGGTCGTGGACACCCGCGAGAACCGCGGCGGCCACACCTCCCAGCTGATCATCGAGAAGCTGAACCGCCGCATCATCGGCTGGGACCTGGTCCGCGACCACGGCGCTTCGTCGTACCCCGACCAGGCACCGCGCGGGCCGGTCGTCTCCGTCGCGGACGAGCACGCAGGATCCGACGGCGACATCGTCAACGCCGCCTTCCAGGCCTACAAGATCGGCCCGGTGGTCGGCATGCGCACCTGGGGCGGCGTCATCGGCATCGACGGCCGCTACGCGCTGGTGGACGGCACGTCGGTGACGCAGCCGCGCTACTCGATGTGGATCGAGGGCTACGGCTGGGCCCTGGAGAACCGCGGCGTCACGCCCGACGTCGAGGTCCCCTTCCCGCCCCACGCCCAGGCCGCGGGCGAGGACCCGCAGCTGGACGAGGCCATCCGCATCGCGCTCGCCGCCCTGGCCGAGCACCCCGCCGCCACCCCACCGGCGATGCCCGCGCTCTGACAGCCAGTTGCACCCCGCCAGGGGCGCGAGGATCCCCCACCCTTCGGGGGAGGTGCTCCCAGCGCGACCAGCCCACCACTCGCGGAGGTCCGACCCGTTGATCGGGGACGGACCTCCGCGGGTCGTCGGCTGGTCGCGCAGTGTCCTCGCGCCCCTGGCGGGGCCGCTAAAGTGCCTTGCGTATCGGACGTTCACGTGGGAGGCGACCATGGCCGGTGAGGCCCAGGCGGACTGCCTGTTCTGCAAGATCATCGCTGGGGACATCCCGTCCACCAAGGTCCGCGAGACCGAGACCACCTACGCCTTCCGGGACATCAACCCGCAGTTGCCCACCCACGTCCTCGTCGTCCCCAAGGCGCACTACCCCAACGCCGCCGCCCTCGCCGAGGCCGACCCCGCGCTCGCGGGCGAGGTGCTCGCCGAGGCCGGGCGCGTGGCCGAGCAGGAGAAGGTCGTCGAGGGCGGCTACCGCCTGATCTTCAACACCGGCTCCGGCGCCGGGCAGACCGTCTTCCACGCCCACGTCCACGTCCTCGGCGGCGGCAAGCTCTCCGAGACCCACCTCGTCTGACCGGCCGTCAGCACCCCATGAGCGCACGCGAACTCGTCGTCCTGGGCACCGCCAGCCAGGTGCCCACCCGGAACCGCAACCACAACGGCTACCTGCTGCGCTGGGACGGCGAGGGCGTGCTCTTCGACCCGGGCGAGGGCACCCAGCGGCAGATGCTGCGCGCAGGCGTCAGCGCCCACGACATCACCCGCATCTGCGTCACCCACTTCCACGGCGACCACTGCCTCGGCCTGGCCGGGGTGATCCAGCGGATCAACCTCGACGCCGTCCCCTGGCCCGTGGACGTGTACTACCCCGCCAGCGGCCAGCGGTACTTCGAGCACCTGCGCCACGCCAGCGCCTTCCGCGAGCGCGCCGAGCTGCGCCCGCAGCCGATCGACGACAGCGGCGAGCTCAAGGCTGAGGGGGCCCCCTTCACCCTCGACGCCGTCCGGCTCTCGCACCCCGTCGACTCCTTCGGCTACCGCATCACCGAAGCCGACCGCCGCTCGATGCTGCCCGAGCGCCTGCGCGACCTCGGCATCGCCGGCCCGGCCGTCGGGCGCCTGCAGCGCGAGGGCCGCCTGGAGCTCCCCGGCGGGCGCACGGTCACCGTGGAGGAGGTCAGCGAGGTCCGGCGCGGCAAGCGCTTCGCCTTCGTCATGGACACCCGCCTGTGCGAGGGCGTCGAAGCCCTCGCCGAGGGCGCGGACGTGCTCGTCGTCGAGGCCACCTTCCTGCACCGCGACGCCGCGCTGGCCCAGGAGCACGGCCACCTGACGGCACGCCAGGCCGCCGAGACGGCTGCCGCGGCGGGCGTCGGGACGCTGGTGCTCACCCACTTCAGCCAGCGCTACCCGGACCTGACGGAACACCGCGTCGAAGCCGAGGCGTTCCACCAGGGTGAACTCCACCTCGCCGAGGACCTGATGCGGATCCCGTTGCGGTAGCCGAAAAGCACTGGCGACCCCGCTGCCGCAGGCGGAACATCGGTGTTCCCGCCAAACCGTCCGAAGTAGGCTTCTCCGTGAAGACCCGGACCCGATAGAGAAATGGGATGAGGCAGGCCGAAGCGCCGACCCATGACTTCCACGAACTCTGACAACCCGCAGATCCAGGCGCGCATCGTTATTCCGGAGAAGCACCCGATGGTGACCGTCCTCGGCACCGGGGACTCGCTGCTGCGGGTGATCGAGAAGGCCTTCCCGAAGCTGGACATCCACGCCCGCGGCAACGAGATCACCGCCACCGGCGACGCCGCCGAGGCGGCCCTGGTCCAGCGCCTCTTCGACGAGATGCTGCTGGTGCTGCGCACCGGTCAGCCGCTCACCGAGGACACCGTGGAACGGTCGATCGCCATGCTCCGGGAGGGCACGGCCGCGCCGTCCTCCGTCTTCACCGCGAACATCCTGTCGAACCGGGGACGTTCGATCCGGCCGAAGACGCTCAACCAGCAGAACTACGTCGACGCCATCGACAAGCACACCATCGTCTTCGGCATCGGCCCGGCCGGTACCGGCAAGACGTACCTCGCGATGGCCAAGGCGGTGCAGGCCCTCCAGGCCAAGCAGGTCAACCGGATCATCCTCACCCGCCCGGCAGTCGAGGCCGGCGAGCGCCTCGGCTTCCTGCCCGGCACGCTCTACGAGAAGATCGACCCCTACCTGCGGCCGCTCTACGACGCCCTCCACGACATGATCGACCCCGACTCGATCCCGAGGCTCATGGCCGCGGGAACGATCGAGGTGGCGCCACTGGCTTACATGCGGGGCCGGGCGCAACCGGTCTTCACGAAGGTGATGACCCCCGACGGCTGGCGGCCGATCGGCTCGCTCCAGGTGGGCGATCTGGTCGTCGGCTCCAACGGCGAGCCGACGCCTGTGCTGGGCGTCTACCCGCAGGGCGAGAAGGACGTCTACCGGGTCACCGCACAGGACGGGTCCTGGACCCTCGCCTGCGGTGAGCACCTGTGGACCGTCCGGACCGCCTCCGACAAGCGGCGCAACAAGCCGTGGCGAGTCCTGGAGACCCAGGAGATGATCGGCAGGCTCCGCGCGGCGCGCGCCCGCCGCTACGAACTGCCGATGCTGACGGGCCCCGTGCAGATGCCCGAGCGGCCGGTCCCCATGGACCCCTACGCGCTGGGTCTGCTGCTCGGCGACGGCTGTGTCACGGGGCGGACCACCCCTGGGTTCGCAACGGCGGACCGGGAGCTGGCGGAGTCCCTGCAGGCCGCGCTTCCCGGCGTCGAGGTCAAATGGCGCGGCGACTACGACTACACGCTCAGGCGGGTGCGCGAGGCCGGCGACGTCGTCACGCTGGAGAACCCGGTCACCCGGGCGATGCGCGAGCTCGACCTGCTGGGCGGGCGCTCGCACACCAAGTTCGTTCCCGAGGTGTACCTCCACAACGCCGCCCATGTCCGGCTGGCGTTGCTCCAGGGTCTGCTCGACTCGGACGGCGGACCGGTGAGCCAGGCAGGACGCAGCTGCCGCATCCAGTACACGACCACGTCGATCCTGCTCCGGGACGACGTGATCGCCCTGGTCCAGTCGCTCGGCGGCGTGGCGTACACCCGTCGCCGCCCGGCGCTCGGCCGCAAGCCGGGCAGGGCCAAGGGCCGGGACGTGCGTTACCGCCACGACGCCCACATCGTCGACATCCGCCTGCCCGAGGACGTCCAACCCTTCCGGCTGCAGCGCAAGCTGACGAAATACCAGCAGTCGGGCGGCGGTGGCCGGCCGATGCGGTTCATCGACAGCATCGAGCCCGCCGGGCGCGAGGAGACGGTGTGCATCCAGGTGGCCGCAGCCGACTCGCTCTACGTGACCGAGAACTACCTGCTCACGCACAACACCCTCAACGACGCGTTCATCATCCTGGACGAGGCGCAGAACACCAGCGCCGAGCAGATGAAGATGTTCCTGACCCGGCTCGGGTTCAACTCGAAGATCGTGGTCACCGGTGACGTCACGCAGATCGACCTGCCCGGCGGGACCACGAGTGGTCTGCGGGTGGTGCAGGAGATCCTGGACGGCGTCGAGGACATCCACTTCTCTCGCCTGACCAGCACCGACGTGGTGCGGCACAAGCTCGTCGGCCGCATCGTGGACGCGTACGGGCGTTACGACGCCGAGCAGGAGCGGCTGGAGCACAAGCAGCCGCGCAAGAAGATCGACAACCGCAAGCCCAAGCGAGAAAGCTGAGCCCCGCACCCGCCATGGCGATCGACATCAACAACGAGTCCGGCACCGAGGTCGACGAAGAGGCGCTCCTCGACGTCGCCCGGTTCGCGCTGGACCGGATGCGCATCCATCCGCTGTCCGAGCTCTCCGTCATCGTGGTGGACGAGGAGGCCATGGCGGCGCTGCACGTGCAGTGGATGGACGAGCCCGGCCCGACGGACGTGATGTCCTTCCCGATGGACGAGCTGCGTCCGGGCAAGGAGGACGAGGAACTGCCGCAGGGCCTCCTCGGGGACATCGTGCTGTGCCCGGAGGTGGCTGCCAAGCAGGGGGCCGCGAACGGGCACTCGATGGACGCGGAGCTCCAACTCCTCACCGTGCACGGCGTGTTGCACGTCCTCGGCTACGACCACGAGGACCCGGAGGAGGAGCGGGAGATGTTCGGGCTGCAGAAGCGCATCCTGGACGACTGGCGCGCCTCGCGTGGTGAGACCGGGCCCTCCCCGGCCCCGACGACCCGATGAGCGGCAGTAGTACCAGCTTCCTCGTCGGCGCCGTGCTGCTGGTCGTCTGCGCCTGGCTGGCGGCCTGCGCGGAGGCGGGGATCTCGCGGGTGTCCCGGTTCCGCGCCGAGGAGGCGCTGCGCAGCGGGCGCCGGGGCGCCCAGCGGCTGCTGCAGATGGCCTCGGACCCGATCCGGTACCTGAACCTGGCCACGCTGATCCGGGTGACCTGCGAGATGGCGGCGGCGGTCTTCGTGACCGTGGTCTGCATCCGCTCCTTCCAGGAGATGTGGCAGGCGGTGCTGGTGTCGATCGCGGCGATGGTGCTGGTGTCCTTCGTGGCCACCGGGGTCTCGCCGCGCACGATCGGGCGCCAGCATCCGCTGAACTCGGCGACGGCGGCCTCGTTCGTGCTGATCCCGCTGGCGCGGGTGCTGGGCCCGATCCCGCGCCTGCTGATCCTGCTGGGCAACGCGCTCACGCCGGGCAAGGGCTTCCGCGAGGGCCCGTTCGCGTCGGAGGCGGAGCTGCGGGCGCTGGTGGACCTGGCGGAGAAGGACGACCTGATCGAGGACGAGGAGCGCCGGATGGTGCACTCGGTCTTCGAGCTGGGCGACACCATCGTCCGCGAGGTGATGGTGCCGCGGACCGACCTGGTGATGATCGAGAAGACCAAGACGCTGCGTCAGGCACTGACGCTGGCGCTGCGGTCGGGCTTCTCGCGGATCCCGGTGGTGGGCGAGAACGAGGACGACGTCGTCGGCATCGTCTACCTCAAGGACCTGGTGCGGCGGACCCATGTGAACCGGGAGGCGGAGTCGGACCCGGTGTCGTCGGTGATGCGGCAGGCGACGTACGTCCCGGACAGCAAGCCGGCGGCGGATCTGCTGCGGGAGATGCAGCGGGACCGCAAGCACGTGGCGGTCGTCATCGACGAGTACGGCGGCACGGCCGGACTGGTGACGATCGAGGACATCCTGGAGGAGATCGTCGGCGAGATCACCGACGAGTACGACCGCGAGACGCCCGCCGTGGACCTGCTGGCCGACGGCACCTTCCGGATCACAGCCCGGCTCCCGGTGGAGGAGCTGGGGGAGCTGTTCGGCATCGAGCTGGAGGACGAGGACGTCGAGACGGTGGGCGGCCTGCTGGCGAAGGCGCTGGGGCGGGTCCCGATTCCCGGCGCGAGCGCGGAGGTGGCGGTGCCCGAGGACGAGGAGCTGCCGATCGCCGCGATCCGCCTGACGGCGGAGAGCACCGCCGGGCGGCGGAACCGGGTGGACACCCTGCTGGCGGAGCCGATTCCCCGCCACCGGCGGGGGGACGAGGACAGGGACAGGGACGACTCCGAGCAGGGCGTGGAGTCGGACTGATCCCGCGGGGGCGCGAGGATCCCCCACCCTTCGGGGGTGCCCCCAGCGCGACCAGCCCACCACTCGGGGAGGTCCGACCCGATCTGCGGGACGAACCTCCGCGGGTGGTGGGCTGGTCGCGCTGGGGCACCTCCCGCACGAAGGGTGGACGATCGTCGCGCCCCTGACGGGGCGGCTGGCGCCGCAGGCGCAGGCCCAGGGCGACGAGGAGGCCAGGGCGACGAGGAGGCCCAGGGGGGCGACGGCGAGGGCGTCGGCGGTGAGGCCGAGGCGGACGCCCGAGAGGATCGTGGGGCGGGTGGAGGCGAGCGCGGACAGCAGGGAGACGCCCAGCGTGATCGCGACCTGCTGAGTGGTCGTCACCAGGCCGGTGGCCTGGCCCTGTTCGTCGTCCGGGAGGCTGGACGTCGCGGTGACGTTGGAGGAGACCACGGCGGCCATGTGCGGGACCCTGCGACCGCGCCGAGGACCAGGAAGGTCCAGGTGCCTGCCGCGCCCTGACCGATCGTCAGCATCGCCGCGGTGAGGACGGCCTGCAGCAGCAGGCCGGTGGCCAGGACGCGGGGCGCGCCCAGGCGGGAGACGGCCCGGGGGACCAGCGTGCCGGTGACGGCACAGCTGACGCCCATCGCGCCGAAGACGAGGCCGGTCACACCGGGGACAGGGCGTTGACCTGCTGCAGGTAGAGCGTGCCGACGAAGACCACCACGGCGGTCGTCATCGACAGGGCGGTCAGCCCGCCGAGGTTGCCGGACAGGACGGTCGGGCGGCGCAGGATGCGCAGGGAGACCAGCGGTTCGGCGGTACGGGACTCGATGGAGGACGAAGGCCGTGAGCAGCACCGCGGCCGCGGCCAGTGTGCCGAGGACGTCGCCGTGGCCGGAGCCCTGCTGGGCAGCAGCGGCGGACAGGCCGTAGCTGAGGGCGAGCAGGCCGCCGGTGACGGTGACCGCGCCGGGGACGTCGATGCCACGCAGCTGCGGGTACCGGAGCGGCCCGACCTGACGGTGGTGCTCCACAACCCCGAGCCGGGCGCGGACACCGCCACCCGCCTGGAGTGGCTCGCCTACCCCGGACGCCCGCCGCGCCTCGCTCCGCCCGGTCGCCGGCTGACGGCGCGAACATGCAGGAGGGGCGCCCCGCGGACCAGTTTCCTGCGTTCCCCTTTCGAGCTCCGGATCGGTAGCACTCTCTTGGAGGAGCGAGGCTGCACCCACATCCGGCTCCGCCACGCGCACGCCGGACACGGCGGCCCGACCTCCGCGCGTGGTGGGGGAGTCGCGCCCATACGGCGGAGCCGGACACTGTCCGCAGGCTCGCGCCCCTGAGAGAGTGCACCTGACCGAGGAGCGAAGAGTGAAGGAATCCGCGGAAGCGTTGCGGGGTGAGCTGGTGGCCCTCCGCAGGAGTCTGCACCGGGAGCCCGAGCTGGGGCTGGAGCTGCCGCTGACGCAGTCGAAGGTGCTGGCCGCCCTGGAGGGCCTGCCCCTCGAACTGGCCACCGGCAAGCGGCTCAGCTCCGTCGTGGGCGTGCTCCGGGGCGGGCGTCCCGGCGGAGCAGTCCTGTTGCGGGCGGACATGGACGCGCTGCCCGTGCAGGAGAACCCCGGGCTGGAGTACGCCTCCGCCGTTCCGGGGGCGATGCACGCGTGCGGGCACGATCTGCACACCGCCGCGCTCGTCGGGGCGGCCAAGCTGCTCGCGGAGCGCCGTGACGAGTTGCCGGGCGACGTGGTGTTCATGTTCCAGCCGGGGGAGGAGCGCGGCGGCGGGGCCCAACTGATGATCGACGAGGGGGTGTTGGAGGCCGCGGGCAAGCCCCTGGACGCCGCCTACGCGCTGCACGTGGGGGCCGCGCTGCTGCCGCACGGCTGGGTGGCCACCCGGCCGGGGCCGATCATGGCGGCGTCCGACACCCTGGCCGTCGTCTTCCGGGGCCGGGGCGGGCACGGGTCGATGCCGCACACCGCGCTGGACCCGATCCCCGCGGCCTGCGAGGCGGTGACGGCGTTGCAGGCCATGGTGACCCGGCGGTTCGACGCCTTCGACCCGGTGGTGCTCACCGTCGGCAGCTTCCATGCCGGCACGGTGGAGAACGTGATCCCCGACGACGCGGTCTTCTCCGCGACGGTCCGGTCCTTCTCGCCGCAGGCGCGGGAGTCGGTGCGGCAGGAGTCGGTGCGGGTGGTGCGCGGTATCGCGGCGGCGCACGGGCTGGAGGTGGAGGTCGAGTTCCGCGAGGGGTACCCGGTGACGGTCAACGACCATGCCGAGGCGGCCTTCGCTGAGCGGACGGCGCGTCAACTCCTGGGCGACGACCGGTACGTCGAGGTACCGCACGCCATCGCCGGCTCCGAGGACTTCGGTGTCGTCGGCGAGCAGGTGCCCTCCGCCTACCTGATGCTCGGGGCCTGCCCGCCCGAGCTGGATCCCTTCACGTCGGCGTACAACCACTCGCCGGAGGCCCGCTTCGACGACGCGGTGCTGCCGGACGCGGCCGCGCTGCTGGCGAGCCTGGCGTGGAACCGGCTTGCGGCTCAGACCGGGTCCAGCGGTACGTAACCGCGGCTCTGCCCGGCCTCGTTGAGGACGTGGCCGACCAGCTTGGCCGTCCGCAGCGTGACCTGGCGCTGCAGTGCCCGGACCTCGGGGAAGCGGGCGGACAGCTCGCGTTCCACCCGGCGGGTCTCCTGGATGTGGTGAGTCATCACGTAGACGGCCAGATTGGCCGTGCCGAGGGTGACCGCGCACATCCGGGTCTGCGGCATCTCGCTCAACCATCCTGCTACTGAGGGCAGTTGGTGTCCGGGCGCGTCCAGCCACAGCATCGTCCCGAGTGGGTGGCCGGTGAGTGCGGGGGAGGCGTCGCAGCGCAGCACGAGGCGTCCGGAGTCGCGGAGGTCGGCCAGGCGGCGGCGCAGCGTGGTGGGCGGCAGGCCGGTGCGGGCGGCGAGTTGGGCGTAGGTGGCGCGGCCGTCGGCGCCGAGGGCCTGGGCCAGTGCCAGGTCCTCGCGCCAGGCGCGGCTGCGCTGGGCGGGGGCGGGGAAGGACGGGCGGTCGGCGATGGCCGCGCGCTGCCCGGCGTCGAGGGCGCCGTCGTGCCAGCGGCTGCCTTCGCGCAGGGTGCGCTCGACCAGCGAGGTGCGGGTGCGCAACACGCCGGGTACGGTGGCGAGTTCGCCGAGCAGGACGCGGGAGAGGCCGTCCGTGCCGAGGGCGGCGACGGTCAGCAGCAGGTCCGCTCCGCCGGTCGTCACCTCGACCGTGGCGACCCAGGGGCGGCGGCTCAGCTCGGCGGCCGCCTCCCGTACCTGTCCTGCGGCGCACTCCACCTGCACCAGGGCGGTCAGCCCGGTGCCCAGGCGGTCGGCCGAGGGGTAGCAGGTGACCCAGGCGTCCCCGGTGGCCCGCAGCCGGGCCCAGCGGCGGGAGAGGGTGGCCGGGTCCACGCCCAGCGGCCGGGCGAGGCGGGACCACGGGGCGCGGGGGTCGAGCCGGAGGGCGTCGACCAGGGCGAGGTCCAGTTCGTCGATCATGGTTGATCCGTGCAGCGGCGGGCGGGCGGCTGCCGATCCGTGCGGTGCGGCTCCATGCCCGACGAGGTTAGCCATTCTGTCCGCCACACCACGTACCCAGGGAGTCTGCAATGGTGCGTCCTGCCCGCGTCGTGGCCCTGCTGGTGCTGCTGGAATTCGCCAGCGGCCTCCTCCAGGGCGGCTTCCCGGTCCTGCTGCCCGGCCTCGCCGACCGGCTGCACCTGAGCGCCGGCGACCAGTCGCTGGCGACCGGGATCGAGTTCCTGGTCTCCGGCATGGCGGTGCCGCTCACCTCCCGGCTGGGGGACCTGCAGGGGCACCGGCGCTGGCTGCGGATCACCCTGGCGCTCACCGTCCTCGGCTGCACGCTGACGGCGCTCGCGGACTCGCTCGCGGTGCTGCTGGCCGGGCGGGTGCTGGCCGGGTTCCTGTCCTGCTGGCTGCCGCTGGAGTTCGCCATCGTCCGGGACCGGGTGGGCGAGGAGCGCAGCGGACGGGTCATCGGCCAACTGGTCGGGACGCTGACGCTGGGCAGCATCCTGGGCGCCGTGGCCGTCGGCCAGGCGGGGTCCTCGGCCTCGGCGCTGCGGCTGGTCCTGTGGGTGCTGGCCGTGCTGCCGCTGCTGGGTCTGGCGCTGGCGTGGCGCGGCGTCCCGGACTCCCGGGTGCGCGCGACCGGACGGCTGGACTGGCTGGGCGCCGGCCTGCTCTCGCTGGGACTGAGCCTGCTCTTCGCCTGCCTGGGCGGACTGGGGCTCGGGGCCCCGGGGACGGCCGGGCTGCTCGCGGGCGCGGCGGTCCTGCTGGTCCTGTTCGTCCGTCAGGAACTGCGCAGCGCGACGCCGTTGGTGGACCTCCGGGTGCTGGCCGGGCGGGCGACGGCGCCGGTGTTCGTGCTCAGCTTCCTGCTGGGCTGCGTCCTGTACGGGGCGCAGGCGCCCACCCGCAGCTTCCAGGCCGCCGTGCCGGCGCAGGCCGGGTACGGGCTCGGGGCCGACAGCCGCCTGCTCGGCCTGCTCACCCTGCCGTCCGTGCTGGGCGCGCTGCTCGGCGCGGTGACCGCGGACCGGCTGGGCCGCCGGTTCGGGGCGCGGCGGGTGCTGGCGGCGTCCTTCGCCCTGGCGGCGGCGGGATACGGGTGCATCGCGCTGCGGCACTCCTCGGCCGCCGGGTTCGTGCCGACGGGTCTGCTGGCCGGCTACGGGGGCGGCCTCGGACTGGCGCTGCTGCCGGCTCTGCTGATCCAGCGTCTGCCCGCCGAGCAGACGGGGATCGGCACGGGCGTCTACAACACCCTCAAGACCCTGGCCGGTGCCGTCACCGGCGCGGCGGGCGCGGCCCTGCTGGACGCGGAGCTGCTGCGGGCCGGCGTGCCTGACGAGGGAGCGTACGTGGCCGTGTGGGGAGCCTGCGCGCTGCTCAGCGCGGTCGGCGTGCCAGTGGCCCTGGCGCTGCGCGGCGCGGGGCGAGGCGGGGGTGACCGGGTACCCGCCGAAGTGGTACAGCTTGGCTGACCGACCGTGACCCGGTCGCCCGAGTGGGACTTCGTGGGAGGGACACACCTTGACCGACCTGCGCGCATCCGCCGCCGCCATCCAGCCCGAACTCGCCGCGCTGCGCAGGGCGGTGCACCGCGACCCGGAGATCGGGCTCGACCTGCCCCGCACCCAGGCCCGGGTCCTGGAGGCGCTGAAGGACCTGCCGCTGGAACTGACGACGGGTCAGCGGCTCAGCTCGGTGACCGCGGTGCTGCGCGGCGGCCGTCCCGGCCCGACGGTGCTGCTGCGCGGCGACATGGACGCGCTGCCGGTGCAGGAGACGTCGGGGCTGGAGTACGCCTCCGCGGTGCCGGGCGTGATGCACGCCTGCGGGCACGACCTGCACGTGGCGGCGCTGGTCGGAGCGGCGCGGCTGCTGGCCGAGCGGCGGGAGGAGCTGGCGGGGGACGTCGTCCTCATGTTCCAGCCGGGCGAGGAGGGCCAGGGCGGCGCGGCCGTGATGATCGAGGAGGGCGTGCTGGAGGCCACCGGCAGCCTGCCGGTCGCGGCCTACGCCCTGCACGTCTCCTCCGCGTACGTCGGCGGTGGGGTGGTCACCTCGCGGCCCGGCCCGGTGATGGCGGCCGCCGACACCCTGCGCGTCGTGATGCGCGGCCGCGGCGGCCACGGCAGCGCCCCGCACGCCGCGCTGGACCCGGTCCCGGCGCTGTGCGAGGCGGTGCTGGCGCTGCAGACGATGGTGACCCGGCGCTTCGACGCCTTCGACCCGGTGGTGGTCACGGTCGGGGACCTGCACGCGGGGACCATCAACAACGTCATCCCGGACGACGGTTACTTCGAGGCGACGGTGCGGTCCTTCTCGCCGCAGGCGCGGGAGGCGGTCAAGCGCGAGTCGCTGCGGGTGGTGCGCGGGATCGCGGAGGCACACGGTCTGGAGGCCGACGCGGAGTACCGGGAGCTGTACCCGGTGACGGTCAACGACGCGGCGGAGGCCGCGTTCCTCGCCGCCACGGCGAAGGACCTGCTGGGCGCGGACCGCTGGCTGGACATGCCCCAACCCCTGGCGGGCGCCGAGGACTTCTCCTACGTGGCGGAGCGGGTGCCGTCCGCCTACTTCTTCCTGGGCGCCTGCCCCGCCGACCGCGACCACGCCGACGCCGCCTACAACCACTCGCCGGAGGCCCTCTTCGACGACGGCGTCCTCGCGGACGGCGCAGCGCTCCTCGCGGAGCTGGCCCTCCGGCGCCTGGCCCGCTGACGCTCCGCCAGGAGCGCCCCGCCCGCACCCGGTCGCTGACGCTCCGTCAGAAACGCCCCGCCCGCGCCCGGCCGGCCCCCGCCCCGCGCGGGCGGGGCGGGCCCTGCGGGCACCCGGCCCTGGGGTGCAGATGCCCGCACGGGTCGGCGCCCCGGTCAGCAGCGTCGCGATCCCCGGCGTAAGACGTCGGCGTGGCCAACGCCGGGGGCAGGCATTCCACGCCGCCCGCAGGCGCCGGGGTGACCGCATGCCCGGTGGCTGCCGCCCGGCTGGCCAGGCCGCGTGCGGCCTTCGGGGGCTGGGGAGCTCCGGCCTTCGGGGGCT